>NZ_JBNXUM010000029.1:0-88657 GCF_050563545.1 Falsiroseomonas sp. HW251 | reverse complement strand
GCACGCCGTCCACTTTGGCGATCGCGGCCTTGAAATCCTTGGCGACCTTCGGAAAATCGGCGTCGTAGTCGTAGCTGTAGAGCGGCAGTTCGCCGAAGGGGATCTCCGCCATCTCGAGTTCGGCGGGGGCGAGGCGCACCAGGGCCATCGCGAGCCTTCGATTGATGGATCCCTTCGCCAGGCTGCCGACGAAATAGCCGATCCTGTAGTTCGGCATCGCCTTCACTCCTGTTCCGGTTCACCACGGCCTGCCGGTCCGCGTAGCAGTGTCCGAGGGACGATATAACGGCCCGGCCCCCGAGAAGGCCTTCCGGCGCGGTGCGGGATGGCAGACAAACGGTCGTCATTGTGCGTTCAGGACGGCCACCAGCCGGGCGAGGCCGCTGCGGCGAGCGCGAACTTCGTCCTCTGAGATTGCCCGTTCCGGGCGATGAACTTCAATCGGCCGAGCACCTAAGTGCCGTGGTCCGACAGCAGTAGGCGTGAACGCCAGCACCAATGCGCGGGCTGGTCCAAGACCCTCCGCGCTTGCTACCAGAGACTATCGGGGCGGCGAAGTATTTCCGTCGCCCATTGGCTCATTCTCCAGCGCAGAGCCGCGCCGTGAAGCCGGCGCGGATTCCATTGGGTTCCACCAAGCGATCGCGCCCGATGCCGACGTCAGCAATGGCGACGATGGCGGCGACGAGAGAGAGGCTTGGACAGCACCAGAGAAACGTGCGGATGGCAGTCCCACTGTCCGGGAAGGTCGCGGTGCCGCCATGACCGAACGCGTCGCGCGCCGCCGCGGGCCAGGCCGCGGCCTCGGCGTTCGAGTACCAGTTCCAGCCATAGCAGGCATCAAGCTCCGGATTCGCAGGCCGCGTCGCCCGCACGACATGCTCCGCCGGGATCAGGTCGCCGCCGCCCTCGGCCCAGAGCAGGCCCCAGCGCGCCAAATCCAGGAGGTTGGAATCAACGGCGAGCTTCGGCCCCGGGTCCTCGAACCGCGCCGGATCGAAGGGACGGTCGAAGTGGTAGAGGTGCCATGACGACAGGCCGAGCGGCTCCACCAGCGCCGTCCGGGTCTCGGCCAGGATGCTGTCCCCGGCCCAGCCATGCGCGCGGGCGACCACCCGTTCGGCGGCGGTGAAGGCAGCGTTGTTGTAGCGGAACCGCTCGCCGGGCCCTTCCGGCGCCAGCCAGCCGGAGGTGCCGGTCGCCAGCATGGCGAGAGTGATGGCGCGGTCGCGCGGATCGCCGCTGATCGCCACCAGGTCCGGCCACGCCTCGGCGGCGTTCAGCCCCGGCGTCAGCGTCCCGCGCGCGAGGGCGCGGCCGATCAGCGCGCTGTTGATGGACTTGCGGATGCTGCCGATCTCGAAGCGCGTCTCCGCGGTGAAGCCGTGTGCGAGCCGCTCTGCCGCCACCTGGCCGCGATGCAGCACCAGCCCGCCGAAGGGCGTGCCTTCGGACTGCGCGACCAGCCAGTCCAGCGCCGCTTCCGCCCGCCTCATGGCCGGCGCGCCGACATTGCCAGGGTGAGCTGGTCGAAGCGCGGCACGTAGACGATGCCGCCACGCGTTGCCCAGGTGTAGGATTCGAAGTGCAGCGGGATCAGCGCGTGGTCCGCTATCGCGGCCTCGGTCGCCTCGGCCAGCAGCGCCGCGCGCCGCGTGTCGTCGAAGGTGCGGAGCGCCTCGGCCAGCAGCGCGTCGACCTGGAGGCTGGAGTAGAGGCCGCGATTCTGCGCGCCCATGCCGGAAGCCGGGTCCACGGTCGCGACGAGGGCGCGGAGATTGGCCGACATCTCGCCCGAGGAACCGCCCCAGCCGCCCATCCAGAGGCTCGCCTCGCGCCGCGCGATGCGGGTCGCGGCGACCGAGAAGGGAACCGCCTCGAGCGTCGTGGCGATGCCGATGCGGCCGAACATCTGCGCCACCGCCTGCATCACCCGCTCGTCGTTCACGTAGCGGTCGTTGGGGCCGAGCAGGGTCAGGCGAAAGCCGTCCGGCCAGCCCGCCTCGGCGAGCAGGGCGCGGGCGCGCGCGGGGTCGTGCGGCGCGGGGCCGAGTCGGTCACTGGCGCCGAAATAGCCGGGTGGCGAGATCTGCCCGGCCGCGGTCGCGGCGCCGTCCATCACCCGCTCGACGATCTGCGCGCGATTCAGCGCCAGCGACAGCGCCTCGCGTACGCGGCGGTCGCGCAGCGGATTGCGCTCGACGGGCCGGCCCTGCGCATCCGCGACACCCGGCGAGGCATCGCGCGCCTGATCCATGCCGAGATAGATCACGCGTGGCGTCGGGCCGGTGAAAAGCGCGACGCCCGGCGCCCGGCGCAGCCGCTCGAAATGCACCGGGCTGACGCCGTCGATGAGCTGCACGTCGCCCGCCAGCAGCGCGGCCACCAGGGCCGTGGGGTTGGGGATGAAGCGGAACGTCACGACGTCCCATGCGGCGGCGCCGCCCCAATGGTCGGGGTTGCGGCGGAAGGTGACGCGGTCCCCGGGCGCGTAGCCGGTGAAGCGGAAGGGCCCCGTGCCGATCGCCGCGGGGCCGGCGTTGTAGTCGGCGGTCGACGCCTCCGCGCGGGCGGCGGAGATGACCGCGATCTGCGTCAGGTCGTTCGGCAGGCTCGGCGCCGGCTGGCGCGTCGCGATGCGGATGGTGAGCGGATCCACCACCGTCACGCCTGCCACCGCGGAGAGGTAGACGCCGAACGAGCCAGGACTGCCTGGCACGCTCGGCGCCCGCCGCAGGCTGGCGGCAACGTCGGCGGCGGTGAAGGGCGTACCGTCGTGGAAGCGGACATTCGGCCGCAGCGAGACTTCCCACTCCAGCGGGCCGGTCGCGCGCCAGGCGACCGCCAGCCCCGGCTGCAGCCGCAGCGCCTCGTCGGCATGAATCAGCCGGTCGAAGACATGCCGGTTAATCGCGTTGTTGGAGCCGAGCGTGTGGAAGTGCGGATCGAGGGAGGTGATGGCCGCGCTGAACCCGACCGTGAGGTCGTCGGCGCGCGCCGGGCCGGGAAGCAGCAGCAACGCGGCCAGTAGCAGACGGACCATGCGCCCAATCCTCCTGCGTCGTGCCGCAACCTTATGCACAGAAGTCAGTCAAAGCGGACCTCCCGGCCGTCCCAGCTCCTCGACGCCCGCAGAGCGGCGATCGTGGCTACCGAAGCCTGCGTTACCGGCGCGTCGCTTTGGGCATGCGGCTGTTCGTCCAACCCGCCTCCCCGAATGTGTCCGGGTTATAGTGCGTGATAGCGCATTAGGAGCATTGCTGGAGGCAGGGGCGCAAGTGCTCGCGCCGGGCTGCCACGCATGTCAGGGACGGCAGGCGGCGCTACCACCCACGACCGCTGGAACGCCTCCACCACACACAACTACCGCGCCCCAATGGGCGGCGCGGAGGCGCAGATCTCCTTGCCCAGCCCGCAGCCTGTCGCCGCGTCGGCGCTCGCCGAGCACCAACATTCGGCATCGCACCGTTTCCAGCGACTCGGCGCGCCGCTCGACAGCGGCTTGGCAGGTACCGAGGCGGCAGGGTTTCTCCTTCGGCACAGATGTTCTCCGGCCGGACACATGCCTCACGCGGGCCGGGTTCACCTGCCTGCCGGCGCCGCCCGGCCTCGCCGGCCCGATGTGTGTGGACGAGGTCTGGATGGGCTGGATCCAGGCTTGGGCCAAGCGCGAGCCTTTTAGCCCAACACGCCTCGGCTTCGCCTACATGATGGCGGGCGACAGCGCCACGGGCGGGGCGAGCAACACTGATCCCTTCGCCACCACGCCGACTGCGTCCAACGACTGGATGGTCGAGGGACCGCATGTGATGATCCTAACGCAGCGGGTTGGAAGGCGCTGGTCGCCACGGTCTACGGCCAGCTTGTCCTCGCGAAGGCCAGCGGGCCCGCGCTCCTATTTCTGCTCGCGATGCTGAACCACCTCTACCTGACCGCGGCGCTAGTTCGTAACGGCGCGCCAGTCTTGTCGCGCAGCATTCGCGCCGAGGTCGGGGTCGCAGCCCTTGTTCTCGGCGCGACCGCGGTGCTCGGCCTCACCGCGCCGCGCGCCGCCCCGACTGTGGGCAATGCCGCCCGTCGCGCGAGGCAGGCGCTTGCTGCGGCGCACAGCGTGGCCGTCGCCGCGAATGCCAGCGGTCTTGATCTTGTTCTGGAAGTCACGCCGGCCCGGGCCGGCAGCAATCGTCTTACGCTGGAGGTGAAGCCGCGGAACGGCAAGCCGCTCACCGCGAGGGAAGTCTGGCTGGAACTGTCGCAAACCGAGGCGGGCGTCGCGGGGCTGCGGCGCCGAATGCGCGCCGAGACGCCCGGCCGGTGCAGCTACAAGGGGACGGAACTGGCGGTACCTAGCCACTGGACCGCGCGCGTCGAGGTGCTGGTCAGCGACTTCGAGCAGGTTGCGGTGGAACTGGGCTTCGACATTGCATCGACTCGCTGAACAATTTTTTCTGGCCGCCGCGCCGCGCTCAATAGGCTGGCGCCGCGAAGCGGGCGCCACCTCCTGGCACAGCGGCCGTCGGGGGGGAGGCGTCCGCCCCATCACAAGCTCGGCGGACAGCAGACTCTCAGAGTGAGTTTTTGCGCTGACAAAGCCTCCTCAGGCGGACACCGCGGCGTACCGACGCGCCAGCAGGTGCATTGTCGCGATCGCAGCGCACATCGCGGCAAAGGCTACCCAGGCATAGGGCGCGAGGAGCGGCATGGCGAGCAGGATTAGCCCGTCGTTTGCGCCAGGCACGAGAAGGCCACCCCAGGCCATGATCGCGCCGCCGGCCAGACAGCGGAACAACTGAGCGGCCGTTACCCGGCGATGGCCGAGCTGACCCGCGCTCCACCCTCCCAGCACGGCACCCGCCAAAAGCGCCAGCAGGAGCAGCCCGCGCAGCGGAAGGCCCGGTGCCGCGCCGCGAGCGAGGTCGCCGAGCGCCTCGGTGTAGCTCCAGGCGCCGACGCCGATGAGCATGATGACGAAGGCAATGCCAATCACCACGGTCGCCGCATGGGGCGACCACGAGCTCGCGAGGAACTCGCGACCCCAGCCGCCGGCACGGCGGATCGCCAGGGCGGGCCGGAAGAGGCGCCATGCGAAGAGCGCCGTCACCGGCAACGCGGCCCAGGCCGGCGCCAGCAGCACCGGGGAGACGGTCCGCATCGGCGAGGGCGACGCGCCGATCAGCGGTCCGAAGCTCAGGCAGCCCAGGAAGAAACCGAGCGGCGTGGCAACATAGACCCACTCGCCGCGCCCGAGGCGCGCGATCGAGCCGAAGGCGCAGGCCCCGTTCACGAAGGCGCCGAGGCCGAGCAGGATCCCGCCCACCATCGTCCGAGCGCCGAGCTCGAAGCCCGGCGGCATCACGGCGGCGAGGCCGATTGCGTTGGCGATGACGAGCCCGCCCGCGACCCATAGCGATGCCTCTGTCATCGCGGCGAGACGGGTCGCGCGGCGCTCCGCCAGCACCTCCTCGACCGCGACCACGGCGCAGGTCGCGCCGCGCTGGATCGCGAAGCCCATTACCGCCGCGCAGATCAGCGCGACGGCAAGCGCCAGCTGGCCGGGCATGGTCCACATCGGCGCCTCACGCCGCGCGGCTCCGCTCCGGCTCGCCGACCGGCAGCGGTTCCTGCTCGATGCTGCGGGCGAAGCGGATATGGGTGATGTCCGGCGGGAACAGCATGCCCCAGCTCCATTCCACGAAGATGCGCAGCTTCCGGCCGAAGGTCGGCATCTGCGAGAGGTAGTAGGCGCGCCAGAGAAGCCAGGCCGGCAGGCCGCGCAGCGAAAGTCCCGTCAGCGCGGCGACGCCATTAAGGTGGCCGACCGCGGCCAGCATGCCGCGCGGGCGGTAGGCGAAGGGCCTCGGCGCGGCGCCGCGCACGACAGCAAGCAGGTTGTCGGCGAGCTGCCGCGCCTGGCGCACCGCGAACTGCGCGGTCGGCGGAGAGGTGCTACCGTCATGCGCATTCGGCACGAGGGCGCAGTCGCCGCAGGCCCAGACGTCGTCATGGCCCCGCACGCGCAAGGCCGGCTCGACGCAGACCCGCCCGCGTTCCGACACCAGGCCGAGCGTCGCGAGAAGCGCGTTCGGACGCGTGCCAATCGTCGCGACGACCGTGTCGGCGGCGAGCGTCTCGCCGCGTTTCAGCGTCACGCCCTCTGGCCCGATCCGCGCCGCGGCGGCGCCGAGCTGGACCTCCACGCCGCCATGCCGCAGCATCCCGAGCGCGGCCGCGCCGAGCCGTTCCGGCAGCTCCGGCAGCAGGCGCGGCAGGTCCTGCAGCAGCGTGACCTTCATCTCGTCCGGCGCCGCGCCCGGGTAGTAGCGCGCGATCCCTTTGAGGCAATCGCTCAGCGCCCCCGCCACCTCGACGCCGGAGAAGCCGCCGCCGATCACGACGAAATGGCCGAGCTGCCGGCGCCGCGCCGGTTCGGTCTCGAGCTCGATGCGCGCGATGCGCCGGAGCACGAGGTTGCGGATGTGCAGCGCGTCGCCGACCGTCTTCAGCGGAACCGCGTGCTCCGCCATGCCCGGGATGAGGTCGAGCCGCGCGCGCGTGCCGACGGCGAGCACGAGGTGGTCATAGGCGAAGCGCTGCTCGCCCGCGAGCGTCTCGCAAGTCAGCACGCGCCCGGCGAGGTCCGCGCGCGTCACACGTCCCATCACGAAGCGCCCGCCGCGCCGCACGTCAACGACCTGACGCAGCGGCGCGACGACATGCTCGGGGAATATGGCGGCGCCGACCACTTCGGGCAGCAGCGGGTTGTAGGTGGTCGTGCTCTCCTCGCTGAGCAGCATCACCTCCCAGCCCGGCGGCAGCCGGCCGAGCAGGCGCCGCGCGATGGCCGCGCCGGCGAAGCCGCCGCCGACGATCGCGATGCGGTGCGTGGGTTCCATCGCTCAGCCCTCGCTCACGATGTGGCCCGCCTCGGTCTCGTGCAGGATGAAGCCCTCCAGCGGATCGAACTGGTGGGTCCATGGCTGCTGCTCCAGCACGCGCAAGGTGTCGGCGTGGCCGGCTTCCCAGCGCGTGCGGATACCTCGGGCGCTGAAGTCGATGTCCTTGGTGTGGTCCTCGCCGGGCAGCATGGGTGCAAGCAGCCGCACCACATGCATGCGCGTCAGGCAACCATAGGCTGCGAGATGCCGCACCTCGGGATCGGCCCGCACGTCGTCGGGCAGCCGGGCCGCGAGTTCAGCGACGATGTGGCGCAGGCGATGCAGTTGCTTCTGTCGCAGAACCTGGGCGTTCGCGCGGCTGGCATACTGAAGGTCCTTTTGCCGGCTCATCACCGCGGCCATGTCCGCCGGCTCCGGGCCGTCGGGCTGCCAGATGTTGACAGTGAACACCAGCCCGTTGCGACGCGGGTTGTCGTCGAAGACGCACTCGACCGGCGTGTTGGAGAGGATGCCGCCATCCCAATAGAGGTCGCCCTCGATGCGGACCGCGGGGAAGGCCGGCGGAAGCGCACCGGAGGCCATGACGTGACGGATGGTCAGCGGCGTGTCGCGGCTGTCGAAGTAGCGCATCTCGGCCGTGCGCACATTGGCGGCGCCGACCGTCAGCCGCGTCGCGCAGGATCCGAGGATGTCGGGGTCGATGACCTGCTTCAGCGTCGCCTCGAGCGGGGCGGTGCTGTAGTAGCCCGCGGTCTCCGGCGTGAGCCCCATGCCCAGGAACGCCCACGGATTCGGCGTGAAGAAGCTCGGCAGCCCCCCAAGGATCGTCATGGCGTTGGCCGCCGCCGGACCGAAGACCGGCGCCTCGGCGAACAACTGCGTGAGCGGCGCGTGCGTCATGCGCGCCCAGAACTCGCGCAGCCGCGGCAGGCGCTGGCCGGGGCGGTTGCCCGCGATGATCGCCGCGTTGATCGCGCCGATCGAGGTGCCGATCACCCAGTCCGGCTCGATCCCCGCCTCGTCGAGCGCCTGGTAGACGCCGGCCTGGTAGGCGCCGAGTGCGCCGCCGCCCTGCAGCACCAGCGCGATCTGGCCGAGGCTCGCGTGGTCCAGCACCGGCCGCGGCGTCGTCATGGCATGCGTGTCCATCGCCCTGTCCCTCCCGCTGCCCCGGCTCAGTGCGCCGTCCAGCCACCATCGACGGCCAGCGCCGCGCCGGTGATGGAGGACGCGGCCTCGCCGGCCAGGAACATGACCAGCGCGCCGATCTCCTCGACTGAAGCGAAACGCTTGTTCGGCTGCTGCGCGAGCAGGACCTCGCGCACCACCCGCTCACGCGAGATGCCGTGCGCGGCGGCCTGCTGGTCGATCTGCTTCTCGACTAGCGGCGTCGCGACATAGCCGGGGCAGACCGCGTTGCAGGTGATCGGCTCCTCCGCCACCTCCAGCGCGACGGCCTTCGTCAGGCCGATCACGCCGTGCTTCGCGGCCACGTAGGCCGACTTGTAGGGCGAGGCCACGAGGCCATGCGCCGAGGCGATGTTGACGATCCGCCCGAAGCCGCCGGCGCGCATCGCGGGCACGGCGTGCCGGATGGTGTGGAAGGCGGAGCTCAGGTTGATCGCCAGGATCTGGTCCCACTTCGCCGGCGGGAACTCCGTGACCGGCGCGACATGCTGGATGCCGGCATTGTTGACGAGGATGTCGAGGCGCCCGTAGCGGTCGAGCGTTCCCTCGATCATCGCCTCGATCGCGGCGGGGTCGGACATGTCCGCCGGCGAGAAGGAGACGGGAACGCCGAAATCGGCGGCGATGGCCGCCTCCGCCTCCGCCACATCCTCGGGCCTGCCGAAGCCGTTCAGCACCACGGCCGCGCCACCGGCGGCGAGCGCCCGTGCGATGCCGAGCCCGATCCCGCTGGTCGAGCCCGTGACGAGCGCCACCCTGCCGGTGAGGGCGCGGCTGGCGGTGGCGCGGGGAAGGGTGTCGGTGAGCATTTGGGCTTTCCTTGCCGAGGTTGGGTCGCGGGTGGAATTCGTCGCAGGGCGCCGCGGCGTTTCATGCCGCCATGGCATCGTGGCGATGCGGCGCCGGCAGCGTCGCGCCGCCCTCCTCCGCCGCGCGCCAGGGGTGGCGGCGGACGGCCTCGACGAAGGAGGCGAGCGGCGGCGACCAGCGACGGCCGCGCACCGTCACCACGCACACCTCCCTCACCACCTCGGGATCCACCACGCGGCGCAGCAGGACGCCCGGGCAGGTCGCGGCGAATTCCGGCAGGAAGCAGACGCCCATGCCGGCAGCCACCATGGTTTGGATCCAGTCGTCGCGTTCGCTGCGGCAGCAGCGCTCGATGCGCGCGCCGCTCGCCTCCAGCGCCTCGCGCAGCGTGTCGCGGTACTCGCAGTTGACCCGCTGCAGGTAGAACTCGCCGTCGAGCTCACGCATGGCGACCTGGTTGCGCCGCGCAAAGGGATGCATCGCGCCGCAGGCAATGCCGAAGCGCTCGGCGTAGAGCGGCTCGGCGCGCAGCGGATCGTCGAAGCCGTCTGGCGAGGCGAGGATCGCGACGTCGAGCTCGCCGGCGAGCAGCGTCTGCGTGAGGCGTGCGGGCGTTCCTTCCGTCAGGGCCAGCTCGACGCCGGGATGGGCGGCACGGAAGCACGAAAGGAAGCCGACAAAGCGCATCGGCCCGATAGTGCACATCACGCCGATGCGCAGCGGCGCGTCATCGAGGCTGAGGAAGCGCAGTGCCGCCTCACGCGCCGTGCGGGTGCGCTCCATCACCTCGGCGAAGTGCGGCAGCAGCAGACGGCCGAGTTCGGTCGGATGCACGTTGCCGCGTTCGCGCGAGAAGAGCAGGCCGCCGAGCTCGGCCTCGATCTTCTGGATCGCTCGGGTCAGCGCGGGCTGGGTGACGTGGCAGCGCTCCGCAGCGCGGGTGAAGTTGCGGGTTTCCCCGACTGCCAGGGCATAGCGGATCTCGTGCAGTTCCATGGCGCGGCCTCCGATGTCCTGTCAGGACGTCTTCGCGCCGCGAGCCCCGGGCGTTACACCGCCGGCCGCGTCGCAAGCGCGCGGCCGGCGGAATCGTGGCGGGCGTGGCCCGCCGACCCTCACATCATGTGCGGGTCGTCCGCGACGGGGAAGAAGTCGGCGGACAGCAGCACGGCGGGACGGCTGCCGTTGTTGCGCCACCAGTGCTGCGTCGGGTTGCGCTCCACCGTCGCCTCGCCGGCGCGGTGGTCAATCGGCACGGCACAGGTGCTGGCGTATTCCGTGATCTCGCCCTCGACGATGTAGATGATGGCGGGGCGCATGCCGTGGCTGTGCCAGGGAACGACGCCGCCGGGCTGCACGACAAGGCGGCGCAGGCGCAGCAAGCGGTTCTGCACCGCGGCCGGCTCCTTCGCGAGATCGACGCTCGCGAGGACATCGTCGGTCACGCCGCGGGGCTGCGTCTCGACAGCGCGGTTGCTGTCGGCGACGACGCGGTCCGCCGGACATTCACCCGCGCGCGCGGTTGCGGGCAAGGCGGCGAAGCCTGTCGTCGCCAGCAGGGCGATCGCCGCGGGACGCGTGACCTGGAGAAGCCTGGCCATCCTGGACATGTTGTTGGATCCTTCTTCGCTGCCCGCGCCGGGAATGGCGCGGCACGGGCAGGATCGCGACCCGAAGCGCCGATCGGAAATGCCGATGCCATATCGCGGCGATGCCGGATCTCTATGCCCACGCATGGCGCGTCGCACACGTCATCCACGCATGCAGAAGGGCCGCACGCAGAAGGGCTCGATGGGCGCAAGCGAACCCGGCGGGGTGACGCAAAGGTCTGCGCTACGGTTTTCGATGCAGGCTGCGGAACAGCGCGACGGCCTGGCGTTCGCCCTCGGCGTCGTTGGCGTCGTTCGGCAGGCTGCGCAGCAGCCCCATCGTGCGGGCAAATTGCCGGAGATAGCGCCGGCAGTGCACGCAGACCGCGAGATGCGCCTGCAGCGCCACGCGCTCGCGCAGCGTCAAGCGGCCTTCCGCCTCGTCGCTCGCGCGTTCAGTGACGTCCTTGCAGTTCCACATCGCGTCCTCGTCCGGCTGGCTCAGGAGACGCCGCCGCCCTTGGGTGCGGCAGCCCCGTTGTTGAGTCCGCCGGATTGCCTCTGCGTGACATACGCCGGGTGCATGGCAGCTTCCAGCGCCGCCCGCAGCCTGGTTCGCGCACGGTGCAGCAGCACGCGCATATTGCCCTCGGTCACGCCCAGGATCCGGCACACCTCGGGCCCGTCAAGACCCTCGATGTCCCGCAGGGTCACGACGGTGCGCTGCGCTGGCGGCAGTGTCTCGAGCGCGGCGGCGAGATGCTCCAGCATCTCACGATCGCCCGCCGCCCGCTCGGGCGTGCCCTCGTCCCAATCGGATATCGGCGCGTTCCAATGGTCATCGGCGCGGAAGCGGTCGGGATCGAGGCCGGACCCGCTTTCGCCGTCCATTTCCGATTGCGCGAAATCCGAGAAGAGCAGCATGCGCCCGTCGCGCGCGGTGCGGGTGCGCGCCTTGTTGACGGCGATGCCCGCCATCCATGCGCCAAGCGGCGCCTCTCCGGTGTAGCGGTCGAGGCCGGTCAGCACCGCCACCCAGACCTCCTGCACGACCTCCTCCGCCGTGGCCCGGCTGCCGCGGCAGAAGCCGCGCACGAGGCGCAGCAGCCGGCCGTGCTGTGCGCGGACGAGCTCGGCGAAGGCGGCCTCCTCACCGGCCCGCAAGCGCGCAACCAGCGCCGCGTCGTCCGTCATCGGGCCCTCCACGACGCCGGTATGGGGGCCACCGCCCCCGGCCATGCCAAGCCTTCTCTGCCTGGCCTGCGTAGCGCCGCGACGGCCCGAGGAAAAGGAAAAGAACGGTAGGATTGCGGCTAAAGCGACGGCGGACACGTGACCGTCCCGTCAGACCCTGGCAACCATGATGATATCCGACAAGCCCATTGCCCGGCCGCGGGAAGGCGGCCGGCCGGATTGCCGCAGGGATTCCAGGCGGCGTGAACAGGCCGTTTCCCAGGCTCCGGCGCGTCGCAACGCCAGGCGCTCGTCGAACTGGGCTTCCGCCGCGTCGAGATCGCGCGCCGCCAGCGCGGCATCCAGCCCGATCCGGGCCAGGAGATCACGCTGGGCGTGGCTCCCGCCAAGCCGCTGCAGGCCCGCCCCGAGCGCCTGCAGAAGGTCAGTCGCCTCGCCTGGGTCGTCGCCTAGCGCAGCAGCGACGGCCTGCGCGACCAGCAAGCCGACGCTCGCGATTACCCGGGCCTGGCTGTCCACGTCGCGTAGGGCTCGCCCCCGCATGCCGGCCAGGAACGCTTCCAGGGCGCACTTTCGGCCGGTAGCGGCCAGGCTGAGCACGTGATGGAGGTCGGCAAAGGCCAGGCTGTGGTCGCCGATCCGGCGTTCCGCGATGTCGGCCAATTCATCCCAGCGCGCTGCCCCGACGGGCACGCGCTGCGCCTCCAGGCGCCAGAGAAGCGAGGCGGCATTGGCGACGTCGCGATACTCCTCGCTGGGCTCGTCGCGGATGCATCGGTCATAGAGCGCCAAGGCGGCGTCGCCATCGCCGAGGTGGAGGTGGCACAGTGCGGCATGCCAGGACAGGTGGCGCGCAAAGCCGCCGATTTCTGCCCGGTGCCGCTCCGCCGCAGCGAGCCAGCGCAGCCCGTCACGCGCACGGCCGTCCGTTTCGAGGACATGCGCAACGGCGTGCGCGCCCCAGACATCGGCGGGATCGCGCTCCACGGCCTCGCGGCCGATGCGCTCGGCGGCGGGATGGTCGCCGGTCTCCTCCAGCGCGAAGGCGTGGCAGCCCAGGACGAACGGAAAGGCGGCGCGATGCTCCCCGCGCCATGCCGGCAACGCGCGCTCGATGGCCAATCGCATCGCTGCGGCGTCGCCCAGCATGAAGCGGATCGCATGCGAAAGCTTCAGCGCCGCGGCGTCCAGCGGTACGGCAGCGAGCTGTGACTCCAGCCGGTCCGCCGCCACCTCCATCTCGCCGCACTCCTGCCACGCGGCGAGGGCGGAGACGAAGTGCCGTTCGCGGCTCGTGGCGCCGCGCCGCCGCATGGCCTCACGTGCCGCCGCAAGGTGACCGCCGGACACCTGCCGCGCCTCCGACCGAGCCAGCAGCATTTGCTGCAGCCCCGCGACGGCGTGGCCCATGACGCAGTCGGGATCCGCGCGCAGGAGATCCTGCAGCAAGCCCGGCAGTTCGACCCGATGGGCGAGCATCGCCAGCACAACCCGATCGAACGCGGCGCGCACGTCCGGTGTCGGGGTCATGAAGGCAAGCCCTGCGGCATCATCGTGCAGCGTCACGCGGACCGCGTGGCCACCGCGTGCGAAGACCTGAGTGCTCATCAGCTTCTCGGTTCCGGATTGCATGTGGACTCTTCGCGCGGCGCAGCTTTCCGTTACGCTGGACAGGCGTGCCTACGGTGCCGGCAGCTTTGCTGGGCTCGTTTTGGACGGACCACGCCCTGCGGCGCCGGCCGCCCGCACGGTGCCCGGTCAGCCCCTGAACGCTGCTGAGGCCGCGGGCACCTGGCCATCGTCCAGGGCTGGAACGGAGATGCCCTATTCGCGGCGCCAGGGCGCAATCCGAGCGTGAACCAGCCGGATCCAGCCGCGCCATTCGCTTCTATGCAGCACCAGGATCGCCGCGGCCACGAACAGCGTGATGACCGCCTCGGTGAACAGCACGCCTCCATCCCCATAGGGATCCACGCCAAGCGGACTCGCGAGGTGGAAGAATATCGCGCCGGCCATAGTCATGAACGACAGCGCTGCGCCAGGGACTCGGGTCCAAGGCAGCAGCACGAGCACGGCCGCGATGATCTCCTGACTACCGACGAAGAGTCGGAAGGGCTTCTCTCCGCCGGGTGTGCCGAGCCAGTCCGACAGGATCGTGAAGAGATGAACGGAGCCCTCGTCTCCGGTCAGCTTGAACTGCTCATAATAGCCGAACTCCCAAGCAATCCAGCCGGCACCAAGCCAGGAGAGGATGCGCGCCCAGCGTGGCAGCGCCGCCATGCCCGCGGCACCGACAGGTGAAGCGCCGGGCGGCGCGAGCCTCGCTTCCGCTTCGGACTTGGAGATTAGGCTGCTGCTCATCGCTGTCGTTCCCGCCTCGGCCGGCGTGCCCTACGCATCGCCGGTTGTCGAAGGCTATGTCCATCCTGTGGCGCCGGCGTTACGCGCTACGCCAACAACACGCCATGCGAGGTGACTGACAGCGGTGGCCCCGTGTCGGGGCCCACCTTAGCTGCGGATAATCGCTCGCGTCTCGACGCGCTGCCGGCGGCTTGGCGCGGTGCTGGTGGTGGCGCGGCGGGATCGGATCACGCGCTGGGCTCACACGCTGTCGCAGCTGTTCGAAGACCGCGTCTCGCTCCGGGCGGCCGACATGCCCGATGCGGACGATCTGATGATGTGGGTCCACGCGGCCATGGCGCAGAAGGAGCGCGAGCTGATCAGCGAGCGGACACGGGCCGCGCTGGCCATGGCATTTATCCCGTTGCCCGGCACCACCGCCTCGGCGGGCGTGCCCGCCGCAAGCGTAGCGCCTTCGGGCGGACTGCCCGGGAGAACGGTCATGGCACCGACCTGTTCGCCGGATCGCTCGCGGGCGGCAGGCGTGCAGCGATCATCTACACCCTTGTCGGCACCGCAGAACTGAACGGCTGGGACCCGCAGGTCTACCTGCGCTTGCTGCTCGACCGCATCGCCGACCACCCGATCAACCGCATCGGCGATCTCGCGCCCTGGAACCTACGGCCCGACGCAGACTGAACCGAGGCAAGGCCAGCAGGCCATAGTCGTCAGTGCACGCTTACGCTTGAAGTGGTCGCCCTGGGAGTGCGGAACAGCAATTAGTATGCGAACCAAATGTAGCGCGCCGCACCTAGGTAATCCGCTTTTCCAGCGTTCTGGGGCTCCATATCAAGAGCGGCCTGGTCAGGTCCGGAGAAAACCATGCCTCCAGAGACGAAACAGTTGCCTTGCGGGAATGCCCGGTCAACACGCCGTTCCCAAACGGCGCACGCAACCTGCCACTCAGCGCGGCGCTCGGCCTGGCGGAGAGCACGGCTCTCATGGGAACTGGCGGGCCAAGCGCGATTCGTACCGAAAGTACGCGCTGAGCCGAACCGCTCAGAACGGCTCAAGCACCTCGCTGTTGTTTGTGCTCGCCAGCAGCCGCCGAGAGAAGTGGGGAAAGAACTGCGGATCTAAGCCGCCGAGGCCGCTAAGGTGCTGATCGAATTGTTGGAATGGCGGAGAGGGTGGGATTCGAACCCACGGTCCGCTTTCACGGACTTCGGTTTTCGAGACCGACGCGATCGACCACTCTGCCACCTCTCCGCAGCGTGGGCGCCGCCCTATAGAAGCGCCGGGGCCCGCTGGCAACACGTCGCGCGGGCGCGCGCCGCCGGGCCACGGGCCATGACGGCACAGCGTTGACTCCCAGCCCGCCCGGCCGCTATACGCCCCCTCCTCCGGCGGGCCACGTGGCAGCCGGCGGTTGCACTTGGCCGCGACCCGGCCCGGGACAACCACCGATCACCCGGGCCCAAAGCCCAGACCGACCCCAGCACCGGACCCCGAAAGCCCGAGCGCGAGCAATGACCTACGCAGTGATCCGCACCGGCGGCAAGCAGTACCGCGTCACCCCCGACGCCGTGCTCACCGTCGAGAAGCTCGAGGCTGAGCCCGGCGCCACCATCACCTTCCACGACGTCCTCGCCATCGGCACCGATGCCGGCCTGACTGTCGGCGCGCCGACCGTCCCGGGCGCCAAGGTCACCGCCACCGTGGTCGAGCAGACCCGCGCCGACACCGTGATCATCTTCAAGAAGCGCCGCCGGCAGAACAGCCGCCGGAAGAATGGCCACCGCCAGCACCAGACCGTGCTCAAGATCGCCGAGATCGCGGCGGCCTGAGCGAGACGAGCTGAGAGAGAGCACCCCACCATGGCACACAAGAAGGCAGGCGGCTCTTCGCGCAACGGGCGCGACTCCGCGGGCAAGCGCCTCGGCGTGAAGCTGTATGGCGGCCAGGTCGTGAAGGCCGGCAACATCATCGTCACCCAGCGCGGCACCAAGATGCGCCCGGGCACCAATGTGCTCGTCGGCCGCACCCATTCGCTGCACGCCACCGTAGACGGCCACGTCAAGTTCGAGCGCAAGGCCGAAGGCCGCGTGCACGTCTCCGTCGTGCCGCTGCCGGCCGCAGCCGAGTAACCCTTCCGCCCGCGCGGACGCTGGACGGGGGCCCCACGGCCCCCGTTCGTGTTTTCAGGCCCACAGATGAAATTCCTCGACGAGGCCAAGGTCCATCTCAAGGCCGGTGACGGCGGCGACGGCGTCGTCGCCTTCCGGCGCGAGAAATACATCGAGTTCGGCGGTCCCGACGGTGGCAATGGCGGCAAGGGCGGCGACGTGGTGGTGGAAGCCGTGGACGGCCTCAACACCCTGATCGACTACCGCTACACCCAGCACTTCAAGGCCCGGAAGGGCGGCAACGGCGCCGGCAGCGACCGCACCGGCGGCGCGTCCGAGGACGTCGTGCTCAAGGTCCCCGTCGGCACCCAGATCCTCGCCGACGACAAGGAGACGCTGCTGGCGGACCTCACGCAGGTCGGCCAGCGCGTAGTGCTCTGCCATGGCGGCGATGGCGGCCGCGGCAACGCGCACTACAAGACCTCCACCAACCGCGCCCCGCGCCGCGCGGACAAGGGCTACCCCGGCGAGGAACGCGCGGTCTGGCTGCGCCTGAAGCTGATCGCCGATGCCGGCCTGGTCGGGCTGCCGAATGCCGGCAAGTCCACCTTCCTCGCCGCCGTCTCGGCCGCGCGGCCGAAGATCGCCGACTACCCCTTCACCACGCTGCATCCGCAGCTCGGTGTCGTCCGGCCTGACGCCTCCACCGAGTTCGTGCTGGCCGACATCCCCGGCCTGATCGAGGGCGCGCACGAGGGGGCGGGCCTCGGCGACCGCTTCCTCGGCCATGTCGAGCGCTGCGCGGTGCTGCTGCACCTCGTCGACGGGACCCAAGCCGACCCCGCCGGTGCCTACCACACCGTCCGCGCCGAGCTCGAGGGGTATGGCGGCGGCCTGGCCGACAAGCCGGAGATCGTGGCGCTCAACAAGACGGATTCCATGACCCCGCAGGCCAGGGCGTCCCGGCTGAAGGCGCTGTCCCGGGCGGCCGGCCGCCCGGCGCTGCTCCTCTCCGGCGCGACCGGGGAAGGCGTTCCGGAGGTGCTGCGGGCGCTTGCCGCGACCGTCATGGAAGCCCGCCGGCGCTGAAACCGGACACGCCTCGCGCTTCCGCGAGGCGCCGGCGAGGGCTACAACCACGGAACGTCCAGCGGAGTCCCGCGTCATGCGCCGTTTCGCCCTGTCCGCCAGCCTAGCCATCGCGGCCTGCGCGGCCGAGCCCCCGCCCAGGGCCGCGGCGCCCGCCGCCGGCCAGCCCGCGACGCCGGTCAGCGCCCAGGCCCCGCGCCCGCAGGGCACGCCCGCCCAGCAGCTGATCCAGGAATACCGGCAGGGACCGATGGCGGGCTCCGGCGGCATGCCGGGCCGCCAGGGCCTCGAGCCGCCGCGCGACGACTTCGACATCGGCGCGACGGGGCAGCTGCCCGGCGGGCTGTAGCCCCGCCGCCTACTCCAGCTTCAGGTCGAGCTCGCGGATCTTCCGGCCCCAGAAGGCATTCTCCTCCCGCACGGTCAGGAACCAGGCGTCGCGCGGGCGGACCGGCGCGGGCTCCAGCCCGTCCTGTTCGAGCCGGCCGGAGAAGCGCGGAGAGGAAGCGGCCTGGCGGGCGGCGTTCTCCAGCCGCGCCATCGTCTCGGACGGCGTGCCGGACGGCGCGAAGACCCCGTGCCAGCCCGTGATGGTCACGCCGGGCAGCCCGCCCTGTTCCAGCGTCGGCACATCGGGGATAGCGGGCATGCGCCGGTCGCCGGTGACCGCCAGCGCGCGCAGCCGCCCCTCCCGCGCCAGCTGGATGGCCGGCGGTGGCGAGGAGAAGTTCATCGTGATCCGCCCCGCCACCACGTCGAGCAGCGCCGGGCCGGTGCCGCGATACGGGATGTGCTCCATCTCGATCCCGACGGCGTCGGCGAAGAGCACGCCAGCGAGGTGGTTCGCGTTGCCGACCCCGCCCGAGGAATAGGTCAGCTCGCCCTTCGGACGGCTACGGGCATAGGCGATGAGTTCCTGCAGCGTGTTGATCGGCAGCCGCGGATCGATCACCAGCACGTACTGGTAGGACGTGACCTGCGCGACGGGCGCCAGCGCCGTCATCAGATTGGGCTCGCCGCGATGGACGTTGGGGTTCACCACGAGGTTGGTGGAGACCGCGAAGAGCAGCGTCGTGCCGTCCGGCCGCGCCCGCGCGACGGAGACCGAGCCGATATGGCCGGCCGCGCCGCCGCGGTTCTCCACCACCACGGTCTGGCCGCCCAGCGCCTCGCTGAAGGCCTGGCCGAATTCGCGCGCGGTCAGGTCGGTGCCGCCGCCCGGGGCATAGGGCACGACGAGGGTGATCGTGCCGCGGGACTGGGCCTGGGCGCGGCCGATCATCGGCACGGCGAGCGCAGCACCCAGCAGGGCGCGGCGCGGGGTCGCGATGGTCATGGGCGTCTCCTCAACCGGTCGCGCGCTGATGCGGCAAACCGCGTCCTGTCGCAAGCCAGAACGACGACGCCTCAGGTTCCGCAGAAGGTCTGCGCCACCACTTCCTCGGCCTGCGGCGGCTTCGCGTAGTCCGCCGCGCCGGGCTGGTCGTCGAAGGGGCGGGCGAGGACGGCCATCAGCGCCTCGAAGGGCGCATAATCCTCGCGCTCCACCGCCGCGGCGATCACGCGCTCCACCTGGTGGTTGCGCGGAATGAAGGCGGGGTTTTCCGCGCACATCGCATCTCGCCGCGCCGACGGCGCCATTGGCTCGGCGGCCAGGCGCTCGCGCCAGCGCGGCGCCCAGGCGTCGAAGGCGGCGGGGTCGGCGAACCGGTCGCGCACCGCCACGTCGCCCGCCACCGCATCGGCCAGGCCGCGGAAGGTCAGGGTGAAGTCGGCCTGGTTGTCGGCCATGCGCTGCAGCAGATCCTCGATCAGCGCCTCGTCGCCGTCCCGCACCTCCTGCAGGCCGATCTTACGGCCGAGCCCGGCGCGCCAGGCCGCGTCGAAGCGCGGCGCGAAGCCCGCCAGGATCTCCTGCGCGATCGCGACGGCGGCATCCTGGTCGTCGGCCAGCAGCGGCAGCAGGCACTCCGCCAGCCGCGTCAGGTTCCACAGCGCAATGCGCGGCTGGTTGCCGAAGGCGTAGCGCCCGCCATGGTCGATCGAGCTGTAGACCTGCATGGGGTGGAAGGCGTCCATGAAGGCGCAGGGGCCGTAGTCGATGGTCTCGCCGGAGATCGCGGTGTTGTCGGTGTTCATCACGCCATGGATGAAGCCGACCAGCATCCAGCGCGCAATGAGGTCCGCCTGCGCCGCGACGACGCGCGCCAGGAATTCGCGATACGGGGCCGCAGCCGCCGCCGCGTCGGGGTAGTGGCGCGCGATGGCGTGGTCCGCCAGCGCCTTCACGCCGTCGGCGTCGCCGCGCGCGGCGAAGAACTGGAAGGTGCCGACGCGGATGTGGCTGGAGGCCACGCGCGCCAGCACCGCGCCGGGCAGCGCGACCTCGCGGAAGACCCAGTCGCCGGTCGTCACCGCGGCCAGCGCGCGCGTGGTCGGGATGCCAAGCGCCGCCATCGCCTCGCTGACGATGAACTCCCGCAGCACGGGCCCGAGCGCCGCGCGGCCGTCGCCGCGGCGGGAGAACGGCGTCGGCCCGGATCCCTTGAGCTGGATGTCGCGCCGGACGCCGTCGCGGTCCACGACCTCGCCGAGCAGGATCGCGCGCCCGTCGCCGAGCTGCGGCGTGAAGCCGCCGAACTGGTGGCCCGCATAGGCCTGCGCGATCGGGTCCGCGCCGTCCGGCACGCGGTTGCCCGCGATGACCGCGACGCCTTCTTCCGACGCGAGCCAGTCCGGATCGATGCCGAGCTGGCGCGCGAGCGGCGCGTTCACCCGGATCAGCCTGGGCGCGGAGACCGGTGTCGGCGGCAGGCGCGCATAGAAGCGCTGGGGCAGGCGGGCATAGGAGTTGTCGAAGGCCAAGGACATGGCGTGGAGATCGGGGCTCCGGGGGGTCGGGACAAGGCCGCGCGGCTGCCTTAGCCTTCGCGCTTCCGAGGGACCACGAGATGCGCATCGCCGTCCTGCAGTTCACGCATGAGACCGTCACCTTCCTCCCCAACGACACCACGCGGGAGGACTTCATCTACCCGGGCTCGCCGGCGGCCGGCGAGGCGCTGCTCGCCACGGATCCGAAGGGCTACATGGGCGGCTTCGTGCAGGTCGCGCGGGAATGGCCCGATGTCGAACTGGTCGGCATCGAATCGCCGCTCTGGCCGAGGACCGGCACGGGATCGGGCTGGATCACGCAGGACGCCTTCGAGCATTTCCTCGGCCGCCAGGTCGAGGCGCTGAGGGCGGAGGGTTCCTTCGACGGCGCCTATCTCGCGCTGCATGGCGCGATGGGCGTGCGCGGCGTGCCGCGCCCGGAAGCCGAGATCGCGCGCCGCGTCCGCGCCGTGCTCGGCCCGAGCGCGCGCATCGCCGGCACCTTCGACCCGCATGGCAACGAGGATGCGGAATTCCTCCGCCACGCCGACCTTGCCTTCTGCGTGAAGTACTTCCCGCATTACGACATGCACCTGCAGGGCGAGCGCGCGGCGCGCATGCTGGTCCGCGCGATCCGCGGCGATTTCTCGCCCGTCACGCGCACCATCAAGGTGCCAATCCTCGCGCCGACGGTGCTGATGTGGACCGGCGCCTCGCCCTGGTCCGACCTGGTGCAGCGCGCCCTGGTGTGGGAGGCGCGGGAGCCCGACGTCTTCGTCAATGTCTTCTTCGGCTTCCCCTGGTCGGACGTGCCCGACGCCGGCATGTGCATCCAGGTCACGACGAACGGCGATCCGACGCTTGCCGACCGGGTGTCGCGCGACATGGCGGGCTGGACCTGGCGGCGTCGCGACGACCTGCTGCGCGGGACGACCGTGCACCGCATGGCCGAGGGCGTGGCGCTCGCGAAGCAGGCCATCGCGGAAGGCCGCAAGCCCGTGGTGCTCGGTGACCATTCCGACCGCTCCGGCGCCGCGACCTGGCTCCTGCGGGAGGTCATGGCGCAGGGCCTGTCGCGCACGCTGATCGCGACGATCGCGGATGCGGAGGCCACGGCCGCCGCGCTCGCGCTCGAGCCCGGCGAGGCCTTCGAGAGAGAGGTCGGCGGCAGGCTCGACGTCTCCGCCGGCGCGCCGGTCCGCATCGCCGGGCGCGTCATGGGCCAGGCGCACAACCCCATGCCGCGTGCCATGGGCGGCGGGCAGAGCTGGGCCATGGTCGAATTCGGCGAAGGCAACGTCCTGGTCCTCAGCCCCTATCTCGCCCAGGTCATCGAGACGGAGCAGCTGACCGCGCTCGGCCTGGATCTCTCGCGCTTCGATGCGATCGCGCTGAAGTCGCGCGTGCATTTCCGCCGCGGCTTCGACGACAGCGGCTTCGCGCCGACCATCCTGCTGGTGGAGCCGGACGAGCCCTTCCTCGGCACCGTGCGGCTGGACGCGCTGCCCTACCGGCATCTGCGCGTCGCCGGCTTCCACCCCTATGGCAGCCCGGCCGATCCGCTGGCGCAGGCGGGATAGACGTGCTGCGACACCGCCCCCGTCTCGCGGCGTCCGCGGCGCTCGGCCTCTGCGCCGCGCTGGGCGCGGGGCTGGCCGGGCTCGCGCTGCCGCTCGCGATCCTGCTGGGCTGGTGCTGCGCAGCCGCGGCGTGGCTGGCGCTGATCCTGCCACTGATGCTGCGCATCGGCCCGCAGTCGCTGCGCGCGCGCACCGCGGCGCTTGACGAGGGGGCATGGGTGATCCTGGCGGCGACGGTCTCGGCGGCGCTGTTCTCGCTGATGTCGGTCATCTGGGCGCTGGCCGACGCGCCGTCGCCCGTGCCGCCCTACGTCGTCGCGCTCGGCCTCGGCACGGTGCTGCTGAGCTGGCTCTTCGTGCATGTGCTCTTCGCCGTGCATTATGCGCATGAGCATTGCCGGAGCGGCGAAGGCATCGCCTTTCCTGGCAATGAGGATCCGGACTTCGCGGAGTTCCTCTACTTCGCCTTCACCATCGGCATGACGTTCCAGGTCTCCGACGCCACCACCACGACGCCGAGGGTGCGGCGGCTGGTCGTGGTGCACGGGCTGGTGTCCTTCCTGTTCAACGCGGTGATCCTGGGCGCCGCGGTCAACCTGGCGGCCGCCCTGGCGCGCTGACGCCGGGCCCTTGCGCGGCCGGGCCCTTGCCTGCACATCCCCGCGGCGACCCGCCGGAGACGACGATGAACCGCCGCGCCCTGATCGCCGCGCCCGCCCTGCTCGCCTGGCCGGCCGCGCCGCGCGCGCAGCAGGCCGCCGCCACCCCGTGGCCCGACCGGCCGGTGCGCATCCTCGTGCCTTTCGCGCCGGGCGGGAACACCGACGGGCTCGCGCGGCTGTCGGCCGAGCTGCTGCAGGAAGCGCTGCCGGGTTCGAGCTTCGTCGTGGAGAACCGCACCGGCGCCGGCGGACTGCTGGCGGCCGAGCAGATGGTGCGCGCCGCACCGGACGGGCATGTCCTGATGATGGTGGCCGTCGCGGTGCTGGCGGTGGCGCCGTTCGCCATGGCGCAGCCGCCGCGCTTCGATCCCGTCGCCGACGTCACGGCGATCGTCAACCTCGGCACCAACCCCTTCGTGCTGCTGACGCATCGCAGCGTGGAGGCGACCGACCTCGCTTCGCTGATCGCCTGGATGCGCGCGCGCAGCGGGCACTTCGCCTATGCCTCCGGCGGCGTCGGCAGCTTCCAGCACCTGACCATGGCGCTGCTGCTGCAACGGCTCGGCGTGCAGGCGGAGCACGTGCCCTATCGCGGCGGCGCTCCGGCGCTGGCCGACGTCATCGCGGGCAACGCGCCGATCATGTTCGCCAACCTGTCGGAAGCGGTGCCGCATGCGAGCAACCCCGCGGTGCGGCTGCACGGCGTGTCCTCCCTGATGCCGAGCCCGCAACTGCCGGGCGTGCCGCCGATCGCCACCGAGGTGCCGGGCTTCGAGACGATCACCTGGAACGGACTGATGGGCCCGCGCGGCATGCCGCCGGCGCTCGTTGCCCGCATCCACGGCATCATCGCCGCGGCGCTGCAACGCCCCGCGGTGCAGGACCGCATGCAGCGCATCGGCGCCGACCCGCTGGGCGAGGGACCGGAGGCCTTCGCGGCGCGCCTGCGCGCCGACGTCGCGCGATGGAACGAGGTGGTGCGGGTGGCAGGGATAAGGCTGGAGTAGGCCTCGGCGTGCTGCGGCGCGGCGGGGTCACGCGGCTTCCGCGAGCAGCGCGACGTTGCCGCCGGCCGAGGTGGTGTCCACCGAGAGCGTGCGTTCGCGCACCAGCATCGCGGGGTCGGGCGCGCCGACCAGCAGCGGCACGATCGCGCCGTCCCGCGCGGCCAGTGCGATCGCGACGTCGCGCAGGCCGTCCAGGTCCTCGCCGGCCAGCACGGCATCGAGCGACGGATCGGCCAGCGCCGCGCCGCGGTCGGACCAGCCGGCCAGGGCCATGGCGGGTCCGAGCGCCGCGCGCAACGCCGCGACCTCGGCCGCGGGCACGACCGCGACATTCCCGAGCGCGCCGGCCGCGCGCGCCTGCGCCGCGATGTCGGGCCCGAGGCAGAGCACGCGTCCGCGCGGATGCAGCGCCAGGCTGTTCGCCTCGCCCGCCGGTCCCGGCAGCACGCCGTCGATCCCCTCGACCGGCCGCGCATCCCGCTGGAAGCGCCGGAGATAGAGCGGCCCGCCCGCCTTCGGCCCGGTGCCCGAGAGCCCCTCGCCGCCGAAGGGCTGCGCACCGACCACGGCGCCGATCTGGTTGCGGTTCACGTAGAGGTTGCCGACGCGCGCATGCTCGACGACGGAGCGCACGCGCTCCTCCACGCGCGTGTGCAGGCCCATGGTCAGCCCGTAGCCCAGTGCGTTGATGCGCACGACGAGTCCGGGCAGCTCCGCGGCGTCGAAGGTGACGACATGCACGACCGGGCCGAACACCTCCTCCGGCAGGTCCTCCACGCGGTCGAGACGGATCAGCGCGGGGCCGAGGAAGTGCCCGCCGGCCGGCGCGCGGAGCCATTCCAGCACCCGGCCGCCGGCTTCGTGCCGCCGGATATGCGCCGCGACGCGTTCGCGCGCTTCCGCGTCGATCATCGGGCCGACATCGGTGCTGAACGCCCAGGGATCGCCGATCGCGAGCTCGCGCATCGCGCCGCGCAGCATGGCCAGCATCGGCTCCGCGACGTCCTCCTGCAGGCAGAGCAGCCGCAGAGCGGAGCAGCGCTGCCCGGCCGACTGGAAGCCCGAGGCCAGCGCGTCGCGCACCACCTGCTCGGGCAGGGCGGTGCTGTCCACGATCATGGCGTTGACGCCGCCGGTCTCGGCGATCAGCGGCGTGCCGGGGGCGAGATGCGCGGCCATCCCGCGCTCGATCGCCTTCGCCGCCGCCATCGAGCCGGTGAAGGCGACGACGCCAATGCGCGGGTCGGCGAGCACGGCCGCGCCGAGCATCGGCCCGTCCCCCGCCAGCAGGTGAAGCGCGTCGCGCGGCACGCCGGCTTCGTGCAGCAGCGCCACGGCGCGCGCGGCGATCAGCGGCGTCTGCTCGGCGGGCTTGGCCAGCACCGCGTTGCCCGTCACCAGCGCCGCCGCGACCTGCCCCGTGAAGATCGCGAGCGGGAAGTTCCAGGGCGAGACGCAGAAGGCGACGCCGCGCGGCGTGCCCGGTACGCCCTCGGCGGCGTAGTGGCGCAGGAAATCCACGGCCTCGCGCAGCTCGGCGACCGCGTCGGCGCGCGTCTTGCCGGCCTCCCGCACGGCGAGCGCCATCAGCTCGGGCGCCTGCGCCTCGAACAGGTCGGCGGCGCGGAAGAGCGCATCGGCGCGCGCCGCGACGGGCAGCGCGGCCCAGCCGGGCGCGGCGGCCGCGGCGGCGTCCAGCGCGGCGCGCGCGGCCGCCGCATCCGCCTCCATCACCGTGCCGACGACGTCGCGCGGATCGGCGGGATTGCGGAGCGGCGTGCCGGACCCGGCGGCGCCAACGGTCCAGCTGGCATGCCGCCACGGCGCCATCGCCCGTTCCAGGGCCTCGGCCTCGGAAGGCTCGTTCAGGTTCCAGCCCGACGAATTCCGCCGCTCCGCGCCATAGAGCGCCGCCGGCAGCGCGACGCGGGGATGCGGCGTGCCGCCATCCTCGCGCGCCTCCGCCACGGGATCGCCGACCGCTGCCTCCACCGGCACGCGGGGATCCAGCACGCGATGCACGAAGGAGGAATTGGCGCCGTTCTCCAGCAGCCGGCGCACCAGATAGGCCAGCAGGTCGCGATGCACGCCGACCGGGGCATAGATGCGGCAGCGCGTGCCGTGCCGGCGGCGCAACTCGGCGTGCAGCGCCTCGCCCATGCCGTGCAGGCGCTGGAACTCGTAGCCCTCGGTGTCGCCGCCGGCCATCTCCACGACGCTGGCCGCGCTGTGCGCGTTGTGCGTGGCGAATTGCGGGTAGAGCCGCGCGCGCGCGCCCAGCAGCCGCTTCGCGCAGGCTAGCCAGGAGACGTCGGTATGCGCCTTCCGCGTGAAGACGGGAAAGCCCGCCAGGCCGAGCGTTTGGGCGTGCTTGATCTCGCTGTCCCAGTAGGCGCCCTTGACCAGCCGCACCATCAGCCGCCGGTCGAGCGTCGTCGCCGTCTCTTCCAGCCAGTCGATGACGGCCGGCGCGCGCTTGCCATAGGCCTGCACCACCACGCCGAAGCCGTCCCAGCCGGCCAGGCCGGGATCGCGCAAGACGGCCTCGATCACGTCGAGCGAGAGCTCGAGCCGGTCCTGCTCCTCGGCGTCCACGTTGAGCCCGATCCCCGCCTGGCGCGCAACGAGCGCGAGGCCGAGCAGGCGCGGGACCAGCTCGTCCATGACGCGGGCGCGCTGCGCCGTCTCGTAGCGCGGATGGAGCGCGGAGAGCTTGACCGAGAGGCCCGGGTTGGTGCGGACGGAATTGCCCCGCGCCTGCGCGGCGACGGCGTCGAGCGCGGCGGCATAGGCCCGGCGGTAGCGCTCCGCATCCGCCGCGGTGCGCGCCGCCTCGCCGAGCATGTCGTAGGAGAAGGTGTAGCCCTCCGCCTCGCGGGGGGCGGCGACGGCGATCGCGTCCTCGATGTCGTGGCCGAGCACGAACTGCTCGCCCAGCAGCCGCATCGCCTGCGCCACGGCGGTGCGGACCACCGGCTCGCCAAGCCTGCGCAGCAGCCGCCGCGCCGCGCCGGTCACGTCCATGCCGGGCTCGCCCAGCACGCGCCCGGTCAGCATCAGCGCCCAGGTCGAGGCATTCACCAGCGGAGAGGCGGACCGGCCGAGATGGCGCGACCAGTCGGCGCCGGCGATCTTGTCGCGGATCAGCGCATCGGCCGTGGCGTTGTCCGGCACGCGCAGCAGCGCCTCCGCCAGGCACATCAGCGCGACGCCTTCCTCGGTGGACAGCCCGTATTCCGCCAGGAAGGTCTCGAGCATGCCCGGACGCGCCGCGCCGCGGAGGTGGCGCACCAGGCCAGCAGCCTCGGTCGCGACGCGCGCGGCGGCCTCCGCCGGCAGCGCCGCCGCATCGGCCAGCGCGAGCACGAGCGGGGCCTCCGCCGGCGCCACCGGGCCGAGCCGTGCCGCGGACGGGGCGGTCGGCATGACCGGGCCTAGTCCTTGGGCTCGTCGAGGAAGCGGCCGGCCGAGAGTTCGAAGGGGATGACGGGCATCGGAGGGCTCCCCGGAGTGGGTGAAATACTATCGTGAATGGATATGCTCCCGCCGGGTAGCTGTCGCGGATGTGTTTCGCCGGCAACGCCTCCGGTTCCTCGACCTTGGCGTCCCGCGCGCGGCGGTGACGCCGGGTATCAGCCGCGCGCGGTGACCGGGAGCAGCGCGCCGGTGATGCCGGAGGCCGCGTCCGACAGCAGGAAGGCGGCGGCCTCCGCGATCTGCGACGGGGCCACCCAGCCGGATGTATCGGCGCCGGGCATCGCGGCGCGGTTCTGCGGCGTGTCGAGCGTGCCGGGCAGCAGCGCGTTGACCCGCAGGCCCGTCGGCTTCAGCTCCTCGGCATAGGCTTCCACCAGACGCAGCACGCCCGCCTTGGAGGCGCTGTAGGCCGCGAGCCCCGCCGGCGCGCGCAGCGCGGCCATGGCGCCGGTCGCCACCAGGCTGCCGCGCCCGCGCGGCCGCATCACCGCGATCGCCGCGCGGAACAGGTTCGCCGTGGTCAGCAGGTTCAGGCGGAACATCCGCTCGAACAGGGCCGCATCGCCCGCTTCGATCGGTGCGGCGTCGAAGCCGCCGACCGTGTGCACCACGCCGTCGAGCCGCCCGAAGCGCGCGATGGCCTCGGCCGCCGCGCGGTCGCAATCCGCTGTCTCGCCGAGGTCCAGGCCGGGCAGCGCGACGTGGCGGCCGGGCTCCGGCAGGCCGGCGAGCATCGCCTCGAGCGGCGCCGCGACGCGGTCGAGCGCGATCACCGCCGTCCCGCGCGCGGCCAGGATCGCCGAGACCGCGCGGCCGAGATTGCCGGCCGCGCCGGTCACCAGCGCAACCGCCGGCATGCGCTCATCCATGTCCACCATCCCCTTCCTCCGTCCCTGTGCCGTCGTCACCGTCGATCGCGCGGCCGAGCAGGCCGAGCGCGAGCAGGCAAAGCACGCATCGCAGCAGGAATTCGGTGCCCGCGGGCGCGAGCAGGTCCACCGCGAGGCCCGAGGCGACCCAGGCCGGCCAGCAGGCCACGAGCGCCGCCAGGGTCAGCAGCCTCGACCTCATGGCCGCGCAGCCCGGAAGACGAGGATATCGCCGAGCCGCTCCACCTCGCCCTCCAGCGTGACGCGCCGCCCGACGAGGTCGCGGAAGGCCGGCAGCGCCGGCCCGCCGGCGGCATCGCCGAGCAGCAGGAAGCCGTGGCCCGCGACCGGGCGGCTCGGGACGAAGACCGCCGGCAGCTCGCCGTCCAGGCAAAGCGTCGCGCAGGCGCGGTGCCCGATGCCGGTGCCCGGCCGCATGCCGCCGGCGGCGCATTTGCCGTCGCAGATCTCGCCCTGGAGGCGCCAGCGGCCGAGCGGCACCGGCGCCGGGACGGCCGGGCCTGGCGTGTCCGCCACCGGCTTGAGGGGCTCGCCGGCGACCAGCATCTCGATCGTGCCGCGGCGCAGGACGAAGCCCTCCGCCGAGACCAGCCGCCCGTGCAGCGCCCGCGCGTCCGGCTGCGCGCCGAGCTTGCCGTCGCGGGCCAGCAGCAGGGTGCGGCTGCGCCCGCCCGGCGTCTCCGCGGGCAGGTGCAGCAGCGGATAGGGGCCGTCGAGCAGCACGCCGCGCAGTGCGGCCGGGGCGGGAAGGTCGGGCAGCACAGCCTCGCCCGGGACCGTGGCAAAGGTGGGGCCCGCCGCATCGCCCGCCGTCGCGCCGAGCACGACGCCGAGCGCCGGCATGCCGAGCGCGAAGCCCAGCGCCGCCAGCAGCACGACGCGGCGCAGCGCGGGATCGAGGGAACGGGCCCAGCCGATGAAGAAGGGCTCCGGCGCGGCGGCGCCGGCGGGCGGCAGTGGCAGTGCAAGCGCCAGCGGCTCCACCCGCGTCCCCGGCGGGTTCGGGCGCGGGTCGAGCAGCAGGCGGTCGCCGGCAAGCGCCAGCCGGTAGGTCGCGAGCTTCTCGGTGTAGGGCGGCGGTGCGCAGCCATCCTCCGGGCGGTACTGGAAGCCGTGCCAGGGGCAGGTGATGCAGCCATCCACGATCCGGCCCTCGCCGAGCGGGCCGTTCTGGTGCGCGCAGAGATTGGTCACGGCGGAAAGCCGGTTCCCGTGGCGGAAGATCGCCACCGCCTCGCCGCCCTCTGGCCGGACGACGATGGCGCGACCTTCCGGCACAGCGGCGGCGGGCCCGGCGTCCACCCAGGGCGTGCCCGCCACGGCCGCGTCGCCGGCGCGGCCGCGCCAGGCAGCGGCGAGATGCAACGCCGCAACGCCGAGCGCGGCCCCGACCACGACAGCCGCCAGCACCGGGCTCGCGCCGTCCTGCAGCGCGCCGAAGGCGACATGCGCGACGACCAGCGCATAGGCCGGGTAGATCGCCATGTGCAGCGCCTTCCAGCCCGGCGGCCCGAGGAGGGAGAGCCAGGCGTCATGGCTCGTCGCCGCCAGCGCAAAGAGGATCAGCAGGGCGAGCAGGCCGAGCGAGACGAAGGGCAGCCCCGGCGCTGCGCCGGGCACCGGCTCGCTCGACAGCATCGCCACCAGCGGCGGCGTCGGGCTGTAGGCGAAGTGCCAGCCCAGCACCTCGATCGCGTGCGACAGCGCGACGAGGAAGGTCACGACGCCGAGATGGCGACGGTTGTAGAGCAGCGGCAGCAGCCGCGGATCGAGCCGCGCCAGCGGCCCGATCACCAGCGCCAGCGTCAGCAGCAGGAAGGCGCAGCTCCCATAGGCCTTCATGGCGAGGCTCTGGCCGTCCAGCGCCTGGTCCGGATCGCCGAGGCGGGGCGCCAGATGCAGGAATGCCAGGATGTAGCCGGCGACGCCCGCGGCTAGGACCAGGTCGTAGATGCGCTTGGCCGGCGTCCAGCTGACCGGGAGGAGGCGCGCGCTCATGCCGGACGCTCCGGCGCGGCGATGCGCCGCGGCGCTTCCTCCGGTGGCGGGCGCCCGGTAGCGAAGGCCGCGATCAGCAGCGCTGGCAGCAGCGCCGCCAGCAGCAACCAGGCCAGCCAATGCGCCCGCCGGTGCCGGAGCCGCATGCGGCTCAGCTCCCGCGCCGGACGAAGCTGATCCAGCGCCACAGGACCCAGGGCCAGAGCAGCACGAGGCCCGGCAGCAGGAGGGGGCGGACGGCATGGGCGCCGCGCGCCGCCGGGTCCACGCGGTCCAGCCCGGACAGCAGGAAGGCAAGCCCGACGAGCAGCCCGGCCAGTCCATAGCCGCTCGCGGCCGTCAGCAGGATCTCTGCGCTTCGTGCTGTCATCGTAGTCCCCGTAGTCCAGGCTGCAGGTTGTCGCGCGAGGAGGGCGCGGCGCCGGGGCCTCAGGTCATCGCGCGCATCGCGCGCGGACCGAGCAGCCACGCTCCCAGCGTGACGATCGCGATCGAGCCGCCATGCCATATCAGTACCATCGCGGCCGCATCGAGGTGGTGCACGAGCGAAAGCCCGACCGACGCCGTCGCGGCCGCGGCGAGCCCGCCGAGCGCGGCGACCGGGGCAGGCCGGATCGGGCCGGCATGCCGCGTCATCCACAGCATCGCCGCGGTCAGCGGCACGCCGAAGGCGATGATGAAGCGCAGGCAGCCGAAGCTGGTGCCGAGCCCGAGCGTGCCGTCCTCCGCCAGGTCGCGCAGGCAGCCCCAGCCCAGCCCCGAAAGCCACAGCGCCGCGAAGGGCAGGGGCAGCAGCGCCCAGCGCCCGCTGCGGTCCGGAAGCGCGAGCTGGAACGCCGCCACCGCGGCGGCGAGCCCTGTCAGCAGCGCGGCCGCCAGGTTGATCCGCTCCTCCGTCAGCATCAGCCGCTCCGCCAGGTCGTGCCGGAAGCCGGAGACCGCGACGCAGATGCCGAGCACGATCAGCGCGAGCAGGAGCCAGGACGCCGCCGCGCTCCAGGGCGACGGGACCCGCCGCACGGGGGCGAGCCCCTGGGCGAGGTGGCGGATCAGGTCATCCGTGTGCATCGCCTCAGCCTTCCCCGGCGCCGAAGCGCCGCCGGAGTGCGTGCAGCGCCCGGTGCGTCGCGACCTTCAGCGCGGCGACGCTCAGCCCGGAGCGCTCGGACGCCTCGTGCAGCGAAAGCCCTTCCAGCTTGGCGAGCCTCAGCGCCGTCCGCTGGCTTTCGGGCAGGCTGGCGACCGCCTCGCGCAGCTGGCGCGCCGCGAGCCACTCCTCGCCCTGGGGTGGCGTGGCCGCCAGGTGCTCCGGCAGGTCGTCGATCGGCGCCTCGCGGCCGGCGCCGCGGGCGCGCCGCCGCACGCGGTCCACGGCCCGCCGGGTCGCAATGGTGGCGAGCCAGGCGCCAAAAGGACGCGCGGGGTCGTAGGTGTGGCGAAGCGAGTGCAGCGTCAGCAGCGTGTCCTGCACCGCGTCCTCCACCTCAGCCGCGTCGCGGATGCGGGCCCGGCACAGCGCGCGGATGCGCGGCGTCGCTTCCCGGAGGAGCGTCTCGTAGGCCTGCGCGTCGCCCTGCTGGCCGGCGGCCATCAGGGCGCTCCAGCGCGCGTCGCGCGCCGCGCCGGCGAGGTCCTCCGCCGTCATCCGCGCGGCCCGGCGGCGCGGCGGCGGGAGCAGTTCGAGCGTGGCCTCCATGTCAGGCCGTGATCCCGACGATGCCGCTGCGCCGATGATCGCGCGTGGTGCATGGAGGATCCCCGTCGAGACGCGGGCCGCTCGCCCGGTCGGGATGCTGCCATGCCCGCGCGGCGCGATCCATCACGCGATCGCTGCGCAGGGCGCGGCAGGGGCCGGGACGGGTCAGGGACATCGGGGAAAACTCCGCTCGCAGCCTGGACTTCGCGCGGCGGTGGCAAATGGTTACAGGCGCTCATGCGTCGGCGCGCAGGAGCTCGGCGAAGGAGGCCTCGTCGCCGGCGCGCAGCCGGTCGGGCAGGGGCGCAAGGTCCTTTATCTATCCGACACGCCGCGGTCGGCGTGCGCCCCGTAACGCGGGGCGGTCGTGGCGCGAAGAGGGACATGACGGCAGACCGCGCGATCCCGCGCGGCGCGGCGCAGCAGAAAGGCCCTTCGCATGTACACCGGAACCGCGTCCCTCCGCGACGGCCTGCAGCCCGACACCGGCGCGCGGACGCCGATCGGGGCGGCGGGGCTTGCCGCCATGCCGCGCGCGGCGCGGATCGCATCCTGGCTCGCCGCGGGCTGGATCGCCTGGGAGCTCGGCTACTACGAGCAGTACAAGCTGACCGGCGCCGAGGGCTCGGTCCACCTGTTCGGCATCCTGTCGGACTGGCTCGGCACGCCGGGCGGGGAGAAGCCGTTCCGCCTGTTCGTCGCCGTGCAAGAGATCGTCGGCGCCATCCTGGTCCTGCTGCCCTGGACGCGCGTGCCAGGTGCCGCGCTGTCCTTCGCCACCATGGCGGGCGCGATCTTCTTCCACACCGTGAGCCCGCTCGGCATAGACCCCTACGGCGATGGCGGCGTGCTGTTCAAGGAAGCGGTCTTCACGCTGCTGATGTCGGCGCTGATCCTTGTGCTGCACCGCCGCGAGGTGCCGGGCTGGCTCGCGCGGCTGCCCTGGATCGGGGCGCGCTTACGCTAGGCGCCGCCAGCCCGCTCCGGGCCGGTGCGCCGGGCGGCGCCGCCGCGGTCAGCCCAGAGCGCGAAGCTCGCCAACAGGCCGGTGCCGGCAAGGATCAGCAGCGGATCGAGCCAGGGCGCCGCTTGCGGATGCAGGCGCAGCGCCGTGCTGGCCACCCAGGAGAGCACGAGGCCCAGGCAGAAGACCGGCAGGCTGTTGCGTCCGATCGCCGCGAGCGTCATGCCGAGCCGACCCCGCATCCAGCCCGCCTCCCGCGGGAGGATGCAGGCGACGAGCCAGGCGAGCGCGAGCGCGTGCAGCAGCCGCGTCGGCGGAAGGTCCGACTTGCCTTCCAGCAGCTCCCCGCCCAGGCCGAGATAGGGCAATGCGCCATGGTCCACGAGCCGCGCGTAGAAGCCGACCGCCACCACCGCCGCGGCGCCGGCGGTCACCAGCGGATGCGCGGGCAGCGCGCGGCCCGCGAGCAGCTTCTGACGTCCGAACCAGGCGCCGAGCAGGAACAGGAACTGCCAGGCCAGCGGGTTGAACGAGAGCGCCGTGCCGCCGATGCCCGGCACCTCGAGCCCGCCGAGCTGCACCCCGGCATAGAGCGCCGCGGAGGGCAGCAGCGCCCAGGCGCCGAAGCGCCCGGCGAGCCACAGGAAGCCCGGCAGCAGCAGCATGCACCAGGCGAAGAGCGGCAGGATGCCGGTGAAGTCCGGCTGGTAGAGCCCGACGGCGAGCCCGGCGAGCGCCTCGGCGGGCGCCGCGGCCAGGAAGCCCCATCCCATCCGCGCCGCCTCGCCTGGCAGAAGCCTCGCATCCGCCCAGGCCGCCAGCACGGCAAGGACGGCGACCACGCCGAGATGCATCGCATAGAGCCGGCGCAGGCGCCCCCCGAGATCGCGCACGGCGCCGGCGAACCCGTCCCGCACCGATTTCAGCGCGAAGACGGAGCCGAGGCCGAGGCCGGAGAGAAAGACGAACTGCTCGGAACTGTCGGACAGGCCCCAGCTCGCATGGATGAACCAATAGAGGCCGGTGCCCGCGATATGCGAGACGAAGATGCTGAGCTGCATCCAGCCGCGCACCACGTCGAGCCGCAGGTCGCGCGGCGGTCGTGCCGGCATGGCGGGGACCGTCGCCTTCACCGCGCTGATCGGGCAGCTGCAGGGCGGGGCCGCACTGCCCTGGCGCGGGCGGGCGGAAGCAGGGGATCTGCGGCAATCCGGCGCGGCATCGGCACCCCATCGACGATCGGTTCGCACGCGCCCCCGTGCCGCGCGTAGCACGCGCGGCCTGGCGGCCCATCCCGCCTTCGCCGGGAGCGGCGCGAAGGTTTCGCGCCGGCCTGCCCGGCCGGACCGGATCAGCGTGGTCGACGCTCGTCGGCCTGCGCCCTGCCCACGCGGCGATCTCCGGCTAATCCCGCTGCACCTCGCCAAGCAGGTCGCAGCCCTTCAGGTAGTCCGGGCGGAGCTCGACACCCAGGCCGGGGCGGGTCGGCAGGGGAAGATGCCCGTCCACGATGCCGCGCTCAAACGCCTCGTCCACCATGTCCAGGCGGTCGTCCTCCGGCCAGGCCGGGAAGATCTCCTGGATCAGGAAGTTAGGCGTCGCGAAGGACAGGTTCACGCAGGCCGCGGTGGAAACCGGGCCGCCGCAATTATGGGGCTGGAGATAGACACCATGCGCAGCGGCCAGCGCCGCGATCTGCCGCACGCCGGTGAAGCCGCCGGCGATCCCCATGTCGGGCTGCGCCAGCGAGAAGGCCTTCGCCTCGAAATGCCGGCGGAAGTCGCCGGCCGTCGAGAGCCGCTCGCCGCCGGCGATCGCGATGCCGGTCTGCAGCCCGACCTCGCGCGCCGCGCCCGCGTCCTCGGCATCCGCCACCTCCTCCATGCAGAAAGGGCGCGTGTGGGCAATGCGGCGGCCGAAGCGGATGCTGTCCATCGGCCACATGTTGCCGTGCAGCTCGACAATGATGTCCATCGCCGGACCGACGGCGTCGCGCACCGCTTCCACGCGGGCGACCGCCAGGTCCTCGTACCAGCGCTCGATGTGGCGCGTGACGTGGTGGGCGCGGCCCTCGGCATCCAGCTTCATCGGGTCGAACTTCAGCGCGGTGAAGCCGCGCGCCTGCACCTCCTTCGCCGCCCGCGCATAGGCGTCCGGCGGGCCCAGGCCGCGGTACCAGCCATTGCAATAGAGCCGCAGCCGGTCGCGGCAGGCGCCGCCGAGCAGCACATGCACGGGCTGGCCGAGCGCCTTGCCCTTGATGTCCCACAGCGCCTCGTCCAGCGCGCTGATCGCCGCGCCGAGGATCGGGCCGGGAACATGTCCCCAGAAGGTGTCGCGGCGCAGTTCGTCCTGGATCTGCTCGGTGCGGAAGGGATCGCGGCCGAGCAGGCGGGTGCGCGCGAGTTCGAGCAGGATCTCCGCCGCGCCGCGGCCCCCCGCGCCATAGGCCAGGCCGATCTCGCCGGCGCCGCGCAGGCCGTCATCCGTGATCACTTCCACCGGCAGCACGGCATGGGCGGCGCCTTCGCGCATGGCGCTGAAGCGCGTGCGGTGGACCCGGACGGCGGCGACCTGCATCACCTGCTCCTCATATTTGATCAAAACGACATGCGAGTGTTGACTCGATGCGCAGCCCTTGTCCATCCTCACCGACAGGAACCCGCCATGTCCCTCATCCGCCCCGATCCCGATGTCGGAACCAGCGCGCTGCCCTTCGGCAGCACGGTCTACCAGCGCGTGCACGAGCACCTGCGCGCGGAGATCATCGCCGGTCGCCTGCCGCCGGGCATGCGGCTGAAGATCCAGGACCTCGCGACACGCTACGGCCTGTCGCACATGCCCGTGCGCGAGGCGCTGCAGCAGCTCCAGGGCGAGGGGCTGGTCGTGATGTCCCCCAACCGCGGCGCCACCGTCCGCCGCATGGACGCGCAGTTCGTGCGCAACCTCTTCGGCATCCGCGAGGCGCTGGAGGGATACCTGACACGCCAGGCCGCCGGCGCGCTGACGCCCGACGACATCGCGGCGTTGCGCGCCATCCAGGCGGAGCTCCGCACCGCGCATCGGACACGCGACATGCAATCCATCGTGCGCCTGAACCGCGCCTTCCACCGCACCATCGAGGCTGCCGCCGGCAACGACGAGGCGATCCGGCTGCTCGACCTGCACAGCAACCTCATCGGTGCGCTTCGCACCCGAGTGGGCTACCGCCCGGGACGCGTCGAAACGGTGCTCGCGGAACACGACGCCATGGTCGAGGCGCTGGCCGCCGGCGACGCCGCCGCGGCCGGCGAGATCCACGACCGCCACATCCGCGGCGCGCGGGACGACATCATCGACGCGATGGCGGAACCTGACGACGTGACGTGATGCGGGCGCGGCCGCGCGCTGCGCCGCGAACGGGGAGGAGAGGACGCATGCAACGACGTGCGCTGATCGCCGCACTGGCGGCGGGCGGCTTCGCCCGCCCCGGGCTCGCGCAGGGCGTGCCGGCCGAGATCCGGATGATCGTGCCCTTCGCCGCGGGCGGCGCCACCGACCTGCTGGCGCGGCGCCTGCAGCCGGTGCTCGAGCCGCGCGGGCACAGGCTGGTCGTGGAGAACCTGGTCGGCGGCGGCTCCATGGTGGGCATGAGCCGCGTCGCGCAGTCGCGCCCCGATGGCCGCACGCTCGGGATGGGATCCTCCGGCCTGATCGGCCAGATCGTCGCCAACGAGATCCCGCTGCGTTTCGAGCAGTTCACGCCGCTGGTCCGGGTCGCGGTGGACCCGCTGGTGATCGTCACCGGGGGCGCGTCCCGCTTCGCGCGCTTCCAGCTTGTGGTCGAGGCGATGCGCGCCGGGCCGGGGCCGTCCATCGGCGCGGCAGGGCCGCGCGGCACCATCGGCCATCTGCGCCTGGCCGGCATGGCGGAGCAGCTCGGCGGGCAGTTCACCTATGTCGGCTATCCCGGCGCGTCGCGCGTGGCGACGGAGCTGATCGGCGGCCATCTCGACCTCGCCATCGTCAAGCCGAACGACGTCTTCGGCCAGATCCGCAGCGGCGCGCTCCGTGTGCTGGCGGTGGTGGAAGAGGACCGCGTGCGGCAGCTTCCCGACGTGCCGACCGTGGTCGAACTCGGCCTGCGCGCACATCCCTTCGGCCGGCTGACGCAGATGACCTTCGTCAACGCCCCGGCCGGCATGCCGGCAGAGACCCGCGCCGCGTTGATCTCGGTGCTGCGCGAAGCCGTGCTGTCACAGGACTACCAGTCGAAGTCGCAGGACGACGGCTACATCGCCGACGCCCTGGCCGGCGAGGCGCTGGACGCCGCCATCGCCGAGACCGCGAACGCAATCCGCACCGCCCAGCAGAAGGTGTCGTCCTGATGAAGCGCCGCACCCTCCTCGCCGCCGCGTCGGCGCTGCCCGTGCTGCCTGCAGCCGCGCAGGCGCAATCCTTCCCGACGCGTCCGGTGCGCATGGTGATCGGCTTCCCGCCGGGCGGCGGGTCCGACCAGGTCGGACGGCCGCTCGCCGCGCGCATGCCGGACGTGCTCGGCCAGCAGATCGTCGTCGAGAACCGCGGCGGCGCGAACGGCAACCTCGCGCTGGAATACGTCGCGCGCATCACGCCCGACGGCTACACCATCTGCCACGTCAACAACTCCGTCATCGCGATCAACCCGCTGCTCTACCGCAACCTGCCCTTCAACGTGCTCGAGGATTTCGAGCCGCTGGGCACGGTGACGCTGGGCGGGCTGATCATCACCGTGCCGGCGACGCTGCCGGTCAGGACGCTTCCCGAATTCGTGGACTATGCGAAGGCACGGCCGGGGCAGCTGAATTTCGGCTCGGGCGGACAGGGCAGCATCACCCATCTCGGCTTCGAGCTCTTCGTGCGCAGCGCCGGGCTGAACGTCGTGCACGTCCCCTATCGCGGCAGCGCGCCGGCGCTGCAGGACATGCTCGGCGGCTCCATCCAGCTCATGGTGGATGGCGTGAACGTTTCCAAGGCGATGATGGATGCGGGGCGTGTCCGCGCGCTGGCCTTCCTTGGCCCGCAGCGCCACCCGCTGTTGCCGGAGCTGCCGACCGCGGTCGAGCAGGGCTATCCCGCCGTGCTGGTCGGCGGCTGGCAGGGCTTCGTCGCACCAGCGCGCACGCCGCCCGCCGTGCTCGACCGGCTCGAGGCGTCGCTGAAATACGCGGTGGAGACGGCCGAGGTGCAGCAGGTCTTCAACGCCGGCGGCACGATCGGCGCGTTCCAGGACCGCCGCACCATGGCGCGGCTGATCCGCGAGGAACTGGAGCGCTGGCGGCCGATCATCGCCGATCTCGGCCTGACGCTGGACTGATCGCATGCGCATCGCCCATGTCGAGCCGATCGTCGCCGATGCGGGGTGGCGGACCTTCTCCTTCCTGAAGGTGGCCACGGCCTGCGGCATCGTCGGCTGGTCCGAATACAACGAGGATTTCGGATCGAAGGGGCTGTCGGACGTCATCCGCGCCCTCGCGCCGCTGCTGATCGGGCAGGACCCGCGCCGCAGCGAGGCGATCGTCGCCCGGCTGCACGTCGCGACCCGGCAGGCGCGCGGCGGGCTGAACCAGCAGGCGATCGCCGCGATCGAGAACGCGCTGTTCGACATCCGTGGCAAGGAGGCCGGCAAGCCGGTCTGTGCGCTGTTCGGCGGGCCCGTGCGCGACCGCATCCCGCTCTACTGGTCGCATTTCGGCACCTACCGCGTCGGCCAGCGCGGAAAGGGGTTCCTGCCGGAGCTGCTGACCCTCGACGACCTCGCGCGCCATGCGGCGGAGGTGAAGGCGGCGGGGTTCCGCTGCCTGAAGACCAACACCATGCCGCTGCGCGACGGGCAGCTCGCATGGTTCAATCCCGGTTTCGGCCGCACGCCGGGCTGGCCGGAGCTGAACTGGGACGCGCAGGTGCTGGCCGACACGCAGCAGCAGCTGCGCACGATCCGCGACGCCGTAGGGCCGGGCTTCGGCATCATGCTCGACACCAACTTCCACTACCGGACCGAGGGCTACCTGCAGGTGGCCGAGGCCGTCGCGCCCTTCGGCCTGACCTGGCTCGAGATCGACACCCACGACCCCGCAAGCCTCGCGCTGATCCGCCGCCAGGCGCCTTGCCCGATCGCGTCCTGCGAGACGCTGCACGGGCGGCGCGATTTCCGCCCCTATCTCGAGCAGTATGCGATGGACGTCGCCATCGTGGACGTGCCGTGGAACGGAATCGGCGAGAGCGTGAAGATCGCGGCGATGGCCGATGCGTGGGAGATCAACTGCGCGCCGCACAACTTCTACGGCCATCTCTGCAGCTACATCAGCGCGCATTTCTGCGCCGCGATCCCGAACTTCCGCATCATGGAGATCGACATCGACAGCACGCCCTGGCGGGACGAGTTCGTGAGCCACCCGCCGGTGATCGAGGATGGCTGCTTCGTGCTGCCGGACCGGCCGGGCTGGGGCTGCGAGGTGAACGAAGCCGCGCTGCGCGCCCGCCCGCCGCGGGGCTGAAGCAGGTCGCGGGAAAGCGGGATCGCCTGACGGTGTGACTCTGCAAGGCCGATCCGTGGGCTTGCCTCGTCGTGGCTGCCCTACCTGCCACGACGCAATTGTGTATGCGTTACAGGATGCGGACGCGTCTTACCAACGGGTGAGAGATAAAGCAGCACTTGCGCCGCTGCCTCTTTGCATCCAACAATGCATGCATTGACCGCCCTTGTTCTCGATCCGACCCGACAGGAGCGCCACCCTGATCCCGCCCTCTCAACGCTATCGGGCACGCCGCTGATGCCGCCTGCGGCCATGCCGGGCCAGCCGGGCCGCGCGCGCCCGGGCACCGCTGCCGACGTCGCCTATGGCCGACTCAAGGCCATGATCCTGGACAACGCCCTCCCGCCCGGCACCCAGCGGCTGGAAGCCGAGCTGGCGCTTGAACTCGGCATCTCCCGCACCCCGGTTCGCGAGGCAATGCTGCGGCTGGAGCAGGACGGGCTTGTCTCCATCACGCCGCGCCACGGGATGCGCGTCCTGCCCATCGCGCTCGCCGACATCCGCGACATCTACGAGGTGTTGACCAGCCTCGAGCCGACCGCCGCCGAGGCGCTGGCGCGCCGCCAGCTGCCCGCCGAGCAGCTCCGGCCGCTCCACCGCGCCTGCGACGACATGGCCGCGGCCGTCGCCGCCGGAGACCGCGCCGCCTGGGCCGAGGCCGACGAGGCCTTCCACCGCGGCCTGGTCGAACTCTGCGGCAACCGCCGCCTCGCCGGCATGGTGATGCAGGTCTGGGACCAGTCGCACCGCGTGCGGATGGTGACGCTGAACCTCCGCCCCCTGCCGCAGGCGAGCACCGCAGAGCATCGCGCCATCATGACCGCGATCGCCGCCGGCGACGGCGACGGGGCGCGCGAGCTTTACCGCATCCATCGCCGCCGCGGCGGAATGGAGCTGATCTCCCTGGTGGAACGGAGTGGCCTGGCATGGCTCTAGGCAGCAACAGCGTCCATGTCGCCCTCATGCCCGGCGACGGCATCGGCGTGGAGGTGACGGAGGCGACGATGGCCGTCCTCGGTCGCCTCGCGAAGCGCCACGGCCTCGGCCTCGCGACGGAGACGCTGCAGGCAGGCGCCTTCGTTTATCGCGACACCGGCACGGCGATGAGCGAGGAGGTGTTCGGCCGCGCCAAGGCGGCGGATGCCATCCTGCTCGGCGCGATGGGCTGGCCGGGCATCCGCTACCCCGACGGGACGGAGATCGCGCCGCAGCTCGACCTGCGCTTCCGCCTCGGCCTTTATGCCGGTGTGCGGCCGATCCGCGCCGTTCCGGGCGTCCCGCTCGCGCTCGCCGATCCGCGCGCGAAGACGATCGACCTCGTCATCCTGCGCGAGAGCACTGAGGGGCTGTTCTGGGCGCGCGGCCGCGGCGAGGTGATCGAGGACCGGGAGGCGCGCGACACCATGGTGATCACGCGCGCGACGACGGAGCGCCTGTCCCGCTTCGCCTTCCGCCTGGCGGAGCGGCGCGCGGCGCGGCTTGGACGGCCGCAGAAGGTCACGCTGGTGGACAAGGCCAATGTCTTCACCTCCATGGCCTTCATGCGGAAGGTCTTCCACGAGGTCGCGCGCGAGTTCCCCGGCGTGCCGGCGGCCGACCACTACATCGACGCGATGGCCCTCGACCTCCTGCGGCGGCCCTGGGATTTCGACGTGCTGCCGATGGAGAACATGTTTGGCGACATCATGTCCGACCTCGGCGCCGGGCTGATCGGCGGCATGGGCTATGCGCCGAGTGCCGACATCGGCGACGAGCACGCGGTGTTCCAGCCGAGCCACGGCACCGGGCCCGATATCGCCGGCAAGGGCGTCGCGAACCCGACGGCGATGATCTTGTCGGCCGCGCTGATGCTGGATTGGCTCGGCGCGCGCGGCGCGGGCCAGGCCTGGACGGATGCGGCGACCGAGCTCGAGGCGGCGGTGGACGGCGCCTTCGCGAACGGCCTGCGCAGCGCCGAGTTCGGCGGCGTCGGCACGAAGGAGGTGGCGCGAGCCGTGGCGGAGCGGATTCCGGCATGAGGGTCGCCGTCCTCGGCTGCGGCTACTTCTCCCAGTTCCACCGGGACGCCTGGTCGCGCCTGCCGGTGGAGGTCGTCGCGATCTGCGACCGGGACCGCGCCAGGGCCGAGGCCGCCGCCGTCCCCTTCCCCGCGGCCCGCGCCTTCGACGACGCCGCGCGGGCGCTGGAGGAGGCGCGGCCGCAGCTCGTGGACATCGTCACGCCGCCCGGCACGCATGAGGAGCTCGTGCGGCTCTGCGCCGCGCGCGGCATCCCCGCCATCTGCCAGAAGCCGCTCGCGCCGGACTGGGACACGGCCTGCCGCATCGTGGAGGCGGCGGAGCGCGCCGGCGTGCCGCTCATCGTGCACGAGAACTTCCGCTTCATGCCGTGGTTCATGGAAACCGCACGCCTGGTCGAGGCGGGAGCGGTGGGCGAGCCGCTCGACATCTCCTTCCGGCTCCGCCCGGGCGACGGCCAGGGGCCGGACGCCTATCTCTCGCGCCAGCCCTATTTCCGCACAATGCCGCGGTTCCTCGTGCACGAGACGATCATCCACCTGATCGACGTGTTCCGGATGCTGTTCGGAGAGGTCGCGGGCGTCTTCGCGCGGCTGCGCACGCTGAACCCCGCGATCACCGGCGAGGATGCGGCGACCGTGCTATTCGCCTTCGCCGACCCGCGCCGACAGGGCATCGTGGACGGCAACCGCCTGGTGGACCACCCGAGCGACGATCCCCGCATGACCAACGGCGTGCTTCTGGTGGAGGGCACGGGCGGGCAGATCCGGCTCGACGGCCATGGCCGGCTTTTCACCCGCCGGCATCGCGGCGAGGAGACCGAGCACCGCTACGACTGGCAGGCCCGCGGCTATGGCGGGGATTGCGTGTTCCGCCAGACCGAGGCCGCGTTGCGTCACCTCAGGGACGGCGCGCCGGTGCCGAACATCGCGCGCGCCTGGCTCCGCAACATGCAGATCGAGGAAGCCATCTACCGGTCGGCTGCGGAGGGCCGCTTCGTGACCGTCTGAACGACACGCATCGAGGAGGAGGAAGCGACAATGATCATCACACGACGCACCGCGCTGCTCGCCGGCGCCGGCCTGCTGGCCGCGCCCGCCATCTCCCACGCTCAGCAGCCCCGCACGCTGCGGCTCAACCACACAGATACCGAGGTCGGCGCGCGGCAGGAAGCCGCGAACCTCTTCGCCCGCCGCGTGCAGGAGCTGACCGACGGGCGCTTCCGCGTGCAGGTCTTCCATTCCGGCCAGCTCGCCAACGACGCGCGCAGCCTGGAGCAGGTCGCCGTCGGCTCCATCGACATGGCCATCACCGGCGTGGTCACCTACGCGACCCATACGCGCCCGCTGAACCTGGTCGCCCTGCCCTATCTTGCAGAGACCTACCAGCAGGGCTGGCGGCTCTACGACCAGTCGCGCTTCATCGCGGAGCAGAAGCAGGCGCTGATCGGCCGAGGCATGCGCGTGATCGGCGATTGGGAAGCCGGCTTCCGGTCCTTCTCCACCAATTTCCCGCTGCCCTCACCGGCCGCGGCGCGCGGGCGCAAGCTGCGCATCGCGCCGGTAGACATGGTCCGCTGGATCATGGAAAGCCAGGGCTGGAACCCCGTGGTGATGCCGGTGACCGAGGTCTACCTCGCGATCCAGCAGGGTACGGTGGACGGGCAGGAGAACCCGGTGGACACCATCTTCTCCCAGCGCTTCTACGAGGTCGCGCGCCACATTACGCTGTCCAACCACGTCTACTCGCCGCTCTGGCTCTGCGTGGCGGAGCGCAGCTGGGGCACGCTGCCGCAGAACGCGCGCGACGCGCTGGTGCAGGCGGGGCTCGAGAGTGGCCGGTTCAACCGCGAGACGGTCGCCGCCAACGACGACAGGCTGCTCGAGCAGATGACGGCGCGTGGCGCGGTGGTGAACCGGCCCGACCTCGCGGCCTGGCGCCAGGCCTCGCAGGGCGCCGTCGCGCGGGCGCGCCAGGAATACGGTGCCGAGACGGTGGACCGCTTCATCGAGGAGGCGAGCAGCCTCCGCAGCCAGGGCTGACGGCCGTGCTGCGCGCGCTCGACCGCTTCTGCGCCATGCTCGGGCGCGCGCTGGACGGGTTCCTCGTGCTCGGCGGCGGCGGGCTAACCGCCGTCGTGATGGCCAACGTCGTCGCGCGCTACGTCTTCAACATCTCGCTCGCCTGGGTGAACGAGATGGGTGAGTTCACTTTGCTCTGGCTGACCTTCCTCGGCGGCGCGCGCGCGATCCAGCTCGGCGCCCATCTCTCCATCACCGAGCTCGTGGACGCCGCAGGACCCCGCGCGAAATCCGTGCTGGGCTGGATTGCGGAGGCGATGGCCGCCGCGGTGCTGCTCGCCTTCCTGGTTTGGGGCAGCGCGCTGTCGCGCCAGATGATGGGGCAGACGCTCTCCGTCACCTACATCCCGATGGGCCTCGCCTATGCCGCGATGCCGGTAGGCGCGGCGCTCGGGCTGCTCTTCATCCTGCAGCGCCTGGCGGCCGGGCCCGCGCAGGCGCCGCACCGGGAAGGCGGCGTGGCATGACGCTGTTCCTCTCGGCCTTCCTGATCTTCATGGGCATCGCGCTGCTCGGCGTGCCGCTGGTCTGGGCGCTGGTCGTCGCGACCTTCGCCTACATGAACCTCTCGCCGAACTTCTACGTCGAGGAAGGCATGCTGCTGTCCTTCATCGGCGGCGTGGAGCCGTTCCATCTGCTCGCGGTGCCGATGTTCATCGTGGCGGGCGAGATCATGGTGGCAGGCGGCGTCGGCCAGCGCATGATCGACTTCGCGGCCAAGGCGCTCGGCTTCCTGCGCGGCGGGCTCGGCGTAGTCACCGTCTCCTCCTCCATGCTGTTCGGCGGCGTCTCGGGCTCGGCGGTGGCGGACAGCGCGGCGGTGGGCAGCGTGATGATCCCGGGCATGCAGCGGCGCGGCTACACGCGCGAATTCGCCGCGGCGCTGGTGGCGGTGGCGGGCACGCTCGGCATCATCATCCCGCCGTCCATCCCGATGGTGATCTTCGCCTTCATGGGTGGTGTCAGCGTGAAGGAACTGTTTCTCGCCGGCTTCATCCCCGGCCTGCTCTTCGGGCTCGGGCTGATGGCCTGGTGCATGTATCTCGGCAAGGCGCGCGGCTGGGATCCCGGCGGGGAGCGCACCAGCGCGAACGAGCTCCTCGCCGCCTTCCGCGACTGCATCCCCGCGCTGATCTTCCCGGTGGTCATCCTGGGCGGGATCTTCGGCGGGGTCTTCACGCCGACCGAAGCCGCGGCCGTGGCCTGCTTCTACGCCCTGCTGGTCGGGCGCTTCGTCTATCGCGAGCTCGCCTGGGCCGACGTGCCGCGCATCCTGCGCGACAGCTTCATCACCTCGGCCACCGTCATGCTGGTCATTGGCGCGACCACCGCCTTCGCATGGGTCATGACGATGGAAGGCGTGCCGATGGACCTCGTTGCCACGCTGCGCGGCTGGAACCTCGACCGCTGGGAGTTCCTGCTGGTCGTCAACATCGCCCTGCTGCTGCTCGGCATCTTCCTCGAGCCCGTTCCCGCGCTGATCCTGACCGCGCCGCTGCTGCTGCCGGTGGCCAGGGGGCTGGGCGTGGATCCCGTGCATCTCGGCCTGATCATGACCTGCAACCTGGCGATCGGGCTGTTCACGCCGCCGGTCGGCGGCACGCTCTTCGTCGCGGCGAAGATCGCCAACGCGCGGATGTGGGGTATCACGAAGGAACTCGGCCCGATGTTCGGCATCTGCTGCATCGTGCTGGCCGTCATCACCTATTTCCCGGCCTTCGTGATGGCACCGGTGCAGTGGTTCCGCTGATGCTGGCACTCTCCGACGTCAGCTTCCACGGCAGCGGCCTGGTGCGGCCGGAATCCGTCATCGTCTCCCGCGCAGGAGAGGTCTTCACCGCGGATTTCCGCGGCGGCGTTGCGGCCCTCGCGCCGGACGGATCGCACCGGCTCATCGCGGGCCGCACAAGCGACCTGCCGCAGGGCCTGAAGCCCAACGGCATCGCCTTCGAGCCCGACGGCAGCTTCATCATTGCCCATCTCGGCGCGGAGGAGGGCGGCGTGTTCCGCCTGTCGCGCGACGGCCAGGCGACGCCGCTGCTGCGTGAGGTCGACGGCGTGGCGCTGCCGCCCACCAATTACGCGCTGCGCGACCTGCACAGCCGGCTCTGGGTGACCGTCTCCACCCGCCTCATGCCGCGCGACCGCGACTGGACGCCGCGCGCGGCGAGCGGCTTTATCGCGCTGGTCGATGAGCGCGGCGCGCGGATCGTGGCGGACGGGCTCGGCTACACCAACGAATGCCTGCCCTCGCGGGATGGCCGGCATCTCTACGTGAACGAGACCTACACGCGCCGCCTCTCGCGCTTTCCCGTGGCCGCCGACGGAAGCCTCGGTCCGAAGGAGGTGCTGCATGAATTCGCGCCGGGCGAGTTCCCCGACGGCCTTGCCTTCGACGCGGAGGGCCAGGTCTGGGTCACCGCCATCGTCGCCAACCGGCTGCTCCGCCTGGATCCCGCGACCGGCCGTGTCCGATGCATGCTCGATGGCGGCGATCCCGCCCATGTCGCCCGCATCGCCGCGGCCTGCGAAGCCGGCACGCTGACATCAGCCGACATGGCACAGGCGCACAGCCCGCTCGCCAACGTGTCGTCCCTCGCCTTCGCCGGCCCCGGGCGGCGCGAGGCCTGGCTCGGCTGCCTTCTTGCGGACCGCATCATGCGGGTGAAGATGCCGGTCGCCGGGCATCCGCCGCCCCACTGGGCGTGGTAGCGCCGATCCGGCCTACATCACCGCCGCCGCCGCGCGCACCCCTTCGATCATGCTCGTCCGCAGCAGGTGCGCGCGGGCCTTCGCGGGGTCGGCGGCCGTCGCGCGCAGTTCCGCGAGGCGCGCAGCGCGCGCGGCCGGGTCCTTCTCCTCCAGCGTCTTCTTGTTCGCGATCGTCATGGCCTGCAGGAAGGCCTCCGCGACGTGGCGGCGCTGGCGGTCGTAGCGGTCGAGCAGGTCGTCCGCGCCGCCATCCAGCACCGCGGCGATGCGCTCGGCGGCGAGGATCGCGTCGTGGATGCCGAAGTTCATCCCCATCCCGCCGAGCGGGTTGTTCACATGCGCGGCGTCGCCGGCCAGCAGCACGCGCCCGCGCCGGAAGCTTGTCGCGACGCGCTGGTGCACGGCGTAGAGGTTGGTGTGCACGATGGGGAAGTCGCCGTGCTGCGGGATCAGCGCGCGCACGCGGCCGCGCGCCGCGGCGCGGTCCAGCAGCGCGGCTTCCTCCGCTTCCGGGTCGGTCGGGAAGACGATGCGCCAGAGCGGGCCGAGGCCGTCCGGCGCAGGCTTGCCCGGCACCTTGAACATCGCGCACCAGGTCACGGGATCCGAGACATAGGACGAGAGGGCGTAGCCCTTGGCGCCCATGTCCTCGGTCGTCGTGACGACCAGGAAGCGCTCGGGCCAGGTGAAGCCTTCGAAGCCGATCTCCTGCGACTTGCGGACGACGCTGCGGCCGCCATCGGCGCCGACGAGGAAGGCCGCGCGATGCGTGTCGCCCGCGGCTGTGGCCACTGTCACGCCGTCCGCGTCCTGCGCGATGCCGATGACCTCGACCCCCCAGCGGATCTCGGCGGCAGGGTGCCGCGCGAGATGCGTCAGCAGGATGCGGCAGAGCTTGTGCTGCTCGCATTGCAGCCGGAAGGGGAAGGGCGTGACGTCGGAGAGGAGCGAGAGGTCGAACTCCGCCACCACGCCCTCCGCCCGGCCGCGGAACTGCCAGACCGGCGCACGGATGCCCTGGGCCAGCAGGTCGTCGGTGACCCCGCTCCCGGCATACATCTCCAGCGTCGGCGGATGGATGGTGGCGGCGCGCGGATCCTCGAAGGGTTCGGTGTGGCGTTCCAGCACGCGCACGGGGATGCCGGCGCGCGCCAGGAACAGCGCGACGGTCAGGCCCGCGGGACCCGCGCCGGCGATCAGGACCTTCGGGTCGGCCAAGGCGCTCAGTGCTCTTCCAGGATGCGGCCCTGGCCGGTCACGCGGTCCTCGATCCCCGTCGCGCGCATCGCATGCCAGGCCAGCACGGGATTGATCGCGAGCACCGGCTTGCCAAGCCAGCGCTCCGCCTCCGCCGCGACCGCCGCACCGGCCAGGTTGGTGCCGACCTGCACCAGCGCCTCGACATCCCCGCCGTCGAGCTCGCGCAGCGAGTCGCGGATCGTCGCGGGCTGCACATGCGCGATCTCGCGCGGCGACGGGCATTTCAGCCCCTTGAGCCGCACCACGTCGAAGCCGGATTCGACGAACCAGGCGCGCACCATGTCGTCGCCGCGCGGCTGGTGCGGCGTGAGGACGGCGATGCGCGTGCAGCCAAAGGCGCGCAGCGCCGCGGCAACGGCGGTTGAGCCCATTGTCACGCCGACGCCCGCCCTCTGCGACAGCTCGGCCTCGAGCTTCCGGGACGCCTCGACGCCGCCCCAGAAGGCTTCCAGCGCGACGCCCATGACCAGGTGGTCGGGGGCGGCGGTCATCACCTGATCGATCGCCGCGGCCAGACCGTCGCGCATCGCCTGGACGTGCTCCAGGAAGGCCTGCTCCGAGGTCAGCGGCCGTTCCTTGATGGAGACGCGCGCGATGTGGAAGGTGACGCCGCGCGGGCGCACCGCATCCGCCTCGGGCTGCACGATGGTGTTGGTCGACGGCACCACGAAGCCTATCCGCTTCCGCCAGCCCAGCGCGTCCGCCATCCCGCTTTCCCCTGATCCGCGTGATGGCGGGACGCTAGCACCCGCGCAACGCGCGGTCAGCGGGTGGGGGTGCGATCTGCCTCCGGCGCCGGTACCGACGTCGTGCCGGGCGCGAGCTGGCGCGTGATCGCATTGAGGTCCCGCATCTGCTGCGTGTCCTGCTGCGGCGACGGCGCGGCGCCCGAGCTGCGAAGCTGCTCCTCGGTCTGCGCGCGCCTGGTATCGGGCTGGCCGGTCTGACCGGGCGAGGTGCCGGGCTGGCCGGGCTGCGGACCCGCCGAGCCGCCGCCCAGAGCGCCGGGCTGCCCCGCCGTCGCGCCGCTGCCGAGAGTGGACATGTCGGGCCGGTTCAGCCCGGCGCCGTCCGTCGAGCCGGGCGGCGGGCTGGCCGTGCTGCTGCTCCGCCCGGTCGTTCCGCTGCCCAGGCCCGTCGTGCCGGTCATGCTGCCGGAGGTGGCGCCGCTCGGGCTGGACGAAGCGCCGCCCGCGCTGCCGCCGGCCGACCCTCCGCTGCTGCCGCCGCCACCGCCGCCACTCTGCGCGAGGGCGGGCGATGCGGCGAGCAGAGCGGCACTGCAGGCGAATGCGAGTAGACGAGTGGAGTTGCTCATCATGGGCGTCCTTCCTTGGCTGCGACTGCAACGCCGCAGTCGCGTGAAGGATCGCCTTTCGAGCAGGCGGCGCCGGTTTCGGAAGGAACCGGCGCCGCCGCTTTCACGTCCATGCCGTGTGTGAGGCGGGCCGATTCAGACCTTCGGGGCTGAAGCCCCTCCGGGCATCGGATCGCCTAGGCGCGGGCGCGGTCCTCGGAACTGGCCCAGCCATGACCATGCACCAGGCCGTCGTCATGGTCCTCGTCCTGCCTCGCCGCCGTGGCGCGGGCGACGAGATTATCCGGGAGCCGGTCGTCATTCGCCGGCCGCAGCAGCATGCCGACCGAGGGCGGCGGCTCCGTGGCCCAGCCGTGGGAATGCACTAGGCCGTCGTCGTGCTGATCGTGGTCCATGGTCGTCTCCTGTCCGTTCGGGTTGTCAGTGCGCGTGCGCGGGCTGCTTGCCGTCGTGAAACTGTGCCGCCTCGGTGGAGGTCGCGAGCGCGGTGGTGCTGGCCTGCCCGCCGCTCGCCGCGGTGGCGACCGCGTCGAAGTAGCCGACGCCGACCTCGCGCTGGTGACGGACGGCGGTGAAGCCCTCGGCCTCCGCCGCGAACTCGGCCTGCTGCAGCTCGGAATAGGCGCCCATGCCGCGCTCGGCGTAGCCGCGCGCCAGCTTGAACATGGAGAGGTTCAGGCTGTGGAAGCCGGCCAGCGTGACGAACTGGAACTTGTAGCCCATCGCACCGATCTCGCGCTGGAACTTCGCCGCGGCCTCGACGCCCATCTTCCGTTGCCAGTTGAAGCTGGGCGAGCAGTTGTAGGCCAGCATCTTGCCCGGGAACTCGCGCTGGATGGCTTCCGCGAACTCGCGCGCGTCGTTCAGGTCGGGATCCGACGTCTCCCACCACAGCAGGTCGGCATAGGGCGCATAGGCCAGGCTGCGCGCGATGGCGTAGGCCTTCCCGGCGCCGGGCCTGATGCGGAAGAAGCCCTCCGGCGTGCGCTCGCCCGTCAGGAAGGGGCGGTCGCGCTCGTCAACGTCGGCGGTCAGCAGCTGCGCGGATTCCGCGTCCGTCCGGCAGAGCAGCACCGTGGGCACGCCCTCCACGTCGGCCGCGAGGCGCGCGGCGTTCAGCGTGCGGATGTGCTGCTGGATCGGCACCAGCACCTTGCCGCCGAGATGGCCGCACTTCTTCTCGGACGACAGCTGATCCTCGAAATGCACGCCGGCCGCACCCGCCTCGATCATGTGGCGCATCAGCTCGTAGGCGTTGAGCGCGCCGCCGAAGCCGGCCTCGGCGTCGGCGATGATTGGCGCCATCCAGTAGGTCTGGTCGCCCTTCCCCTCCTGCACGGCGATCTGGTCGCAGCGGCGCAGCGCGTTGTTGATGCGGCGCACGACGTTGGGGACGCTGTCCACGGGATAGAGCGACTGGTCGGGATACATCTCGGCGCCGGTGTTCGCGTCCGCCGCGACCTGCCAGCCCGATAGGTAGATCGCCCTCAGCCCGGCCTTGACCTGCTGCACCGCCTGCATGCCGGTCAGCGCGCCGAGCGTGTTCACGAAGGGCTCGTTCTTCAGCAGCTGCCACAGCCGCCGCGCGCCCATGTCGGCCAGCGTGTGCTGGACGCGGAACGACCCGGCGAGGCGCGCGACATCGGCCGGCGTGTAGTCCCGGCGGATGCCGTCGAAGCGGCCCGGCATGGGCGCGCCGCCGCCGAAGCCGGAGCCGTCGGGGGCGTAGGTGGGGGAGGTGTTTGGACGGGTCATCGTGTGAACTGGGCTCCTGATCGCCGCTCTTCGTCGTCCACGGCGTCAGTCAATAATTCACATTGCGCTGCCGAAGTTCAGCGGAGAAACTGCTCCGAACCCCGCAAGGCTGTGACGATCTTCACAGACACACGGCGTGGATCTGTAAAGGAACACACATGGCGCGCCCCCTGATCGGCCGCACCGTCAGGCGTCTCCGCATGGAGCGCGGGCTGACCCAGCAGGCACTCGCCGCCCGCCTCGGCATCTCCGCGAGCTATCTGAACCTGATCGAGCACGACCAGCGCAGCGTCACCGCGAGCATCCTGATGAAGCTCGGCGAGCATCTCTCGGTTGATCTCGCCGCGCTCTCCGGCAACCGCGAACGCCAGGCCGAGGCCGGCCTGCGCGAGGCGCTGTCCGACCCGCTGCTCGGCCTCGACGAGGTGCCGGAGAACGAGGTCGCGACGCTTGCGGCCTCCGCGCCGAACGCCGCGCGCGCGATGCTGGCGCTCTATCGCGCCTGGCGCGTGGCGAAGGAGGATTCGTCGGGCATCGCCCTGCCGACGGGGCGGCGCATCCTGCTGCCGACAGAGGAATCGCGCGACTTCTTCCACGAGCACGCCAACCACTTCCCCGCGCTGGAGAGCGTCGCCGAACGCATTGGCGCCGAGCTCCGCGCCGCGCCGGCGGAGATGAACCATGCCGTCGCGGAACGCCTCCGCCGCACGCATGGCGTGACGGTCGCCGTCGGCACGCTGCCGAATTCCCTGCGGCGCTACGATCCGCAGCTGAAGCGCCTCGACCTGTCAGAGTCCCTGCCGCGCGAATCCCGCGGCTTCCAGATGGCGTTCCAGTTGATGCTGCTGGAAGCGCGCGAGGCCGTGGACGCCGTCGTCGCGCCGGCCGAGCCCTCCACGCCCGAGGCCGCAGCGATCATCCGGCTCGGCCTGCTGAACTACGCCGCCGCCGCGCTGCTGATGCCCTACACGCCGTTCCTGAATGCCGCGCGCGACCTACGGCACGAGGTGGAGGCGCTCGCCTCGCGCTTCGGCGTCAGCTTCGAGCAGGCGGCGCACCGGCTTTCGACATTGCAGCGCGACGGCGCGCGCGGCCTGCCCTTCTTCTTCCTGCGCGTCGATCCCGCGGGCAATGTGGACAAGCGCTTCAGCGCCGCCGGTTTCCCCTTCGCGCGCTTCGGCGGGTCCTGTCCGAAATGGATCGTGCACCGCGCCTTCGCCCATCCTGGCGAGACACAGGTGCAGGTCGCGCAGCTGCCGGACGGCGCGACCTTCCTGACCTTCGCCCGCGCCATCGCCTCCCCCACCACGCGCTGGGGGGAGCCCGCGCCGATGCACGTCGTCGCCATGGGCTGCGACATCGCGCGCTCCGACGAGCTGGCCTATGCCGACGCGCTCGACATCCCACGCGCGGCGGTCGGGATCGGGCTGTCCTGCCGGCTCTGCGACCGGCCGGATTGCCGGTCCCGGGCCTTCCCGCCGCTCGAGCACCGGCTCAAGCTCGACCCGAACGAGGACAGCGCCGCGCCGTGGCGCTTCGAGCCCGCCAAGAAGCGATAGAGGAGGAAGCGATGCCGGCACCCTGGACGAAGCTCGCACTGGATCATGTGGTGCTGCGCGTGCGCGACCTCGACAGCATGCTGGCCTTCTACACGGACGTGCTGGGCTGCGAGGTCGCGCACCGCAACGACCCGCTGCACCTGGTCCACTTGACCGCCGGCGATGCGCTGATCGACCTCGTCTGGATCGGCGGCAAGCTCGGCCGCGGCGGCGCGCCGGCGGACCAGGCGAGACCCAACCTCGATCACCTCTGCCTGCGCGTCTCGCCCTGGGACGAGGCGGCGATCGCGGCGCACCTGGCTTCGCACGGCATCACGGTCGATCCCGCGCGAGCGCGCTACGGCGCTGGCGGCCAGGCGCCCTCGGTCTACCTGACCGATCCCGAGGGCAACGGGGTGGAGCTCCGCGCGGCGTAATCACGTCTTAACCGCTGCGGCCCCATGACCCCGTGGCAGGAGCCACGAGGGCCATGGCGCGAGGCAAAGGCGCGACGATCGTCATCCGAAAAGTCGAAGAAGGCGGGCACGGCCACCATGGTGGCGCGTGGAAGGTCGCCTATGCCGACTTCGTCACGGCGATGATGGCTTTCTTCCTGCTGATGTGGCTGCTCAACGCGACGACGGAGGAGCAGCGGCAGGGCATCGCCGATTACTTCTCGCCGACCAACGTGCTCGGCCGCAACCAGAGCGGAAACGGCGAGCCCTTCGGCGGCCGCACGCCCAATAATTCCGAGCCGATGACGCAGGACGCCGGCGCCATCACCGTCCAGCGCGGCCCGATGCCCGTGCTGCCCGATGTCGAGACCGAGGACGAAAGCCAGACCCCGGCCCGCCCCGTCGTCTTCCGCGACGGCCCGGAAGGCGAGGAGGAGGACCGCGATCCCCGCCGCGTTCGCACCGCTCGCGCCGATGCCCCGGCCGGCGACCAGGACCCACGCCAGGTCCGCACGCCCCGTCCCGATGCGCCCGTTGGTGATGCCGATCCCCGCGCGGCGCCCGATGTCCGCCAGCTCTCCGACGCCGAGCTTCGCGCCGAGCATTCCCGCCGCGAGCGCGAGGCCTTCGAACGCGCGGCCGAGGACATCCGCCGCGCCATCGCGCAAGATCCAGCACTCGCCGATCTCGGGCGCCAGCTGCTGATCGAGCAGGCGCCGGAGGGGCTGCGCATCCAGCTGCTCGACGCCGACCGCCAGCCCATGTTCGCGCTCGGCGGCGCGGCGCCGAACGACCGCGCGCGGGCGCTGATCGCCCGCGTCGCGCAGGTTGCCGCGCGGCTGCCCAACCCGGTCGCCATCACCGGCCACACCGACGCCACGCCCTTCCGCGGAGGCGCCGAGCGGTCGAACTGGGACCTGTCGGCCGAGCGCGCCAACGCCACGCGCCGCCTGCTGACCGAGGCCGGCGTGCCGGAAGCGCGCATCCGCAGCGTGTCCGGCATGGCGGAACGCGATCCGCTGCTCGCCGATCAACCCGGCGCCGCGGCCAACCGCCGAGTCGCCATCACCCTGATCCGCGAGGCGCCTGACACTCCCGAGCCGCGCGGCCGAGACACGGCGGCGGTGCGGCCCGCAGCACCGGTGCGAGCCAGCCCATGACCGCGATCGCGGGCTTCGTCTTCCTGCTGGTGATGGTGTTCGGCGGCTACCTCATTGCCGGCGGCAAGTTCGCCATCATCTTCTCGACCATCGCCTTCGAATTCATGATGATCGGCGGAGCGGCGGTTGGTGCCTTCGTGATGTCGAACTCCATGCACGACGTGAAGCACACGCTCGGCGGCATGGCGAAGATCATGAAGGGGTCGAAGTACCACAAGCACGACTACGTCGACATCCTGTCGCTGCTCTACTACTTCGTGCGCCTCGCCCAGCAGAAAGGCGCGATGGCGCTGGAGGCGCATATCGAGCGGCCGCAGGAATCCGCGGCCTTCCAGAAGTTCCCGAAGATTGCGGGAGACAAGCATGTCGTCGCGCTGATCTGCGATTACCTCCGCATGGTCGGCATGAACGCCGACGACCCGCACCAGATCGAGGACGTGATGGCGCGGGAGCTGAAGAAGCTGAAGGAGGAGGAGCTGCACCCCTCCCACGCGCTGCAGAACATGGCCGACGCGCTGCCCGCGCTTGGCATCGTCGCGGCCGTGCTCGGCGTCATCAAGACCATGGGCTCGATCGACCAGCCGCCGCCGGTGCTGGGCAGGATGATCGGCGGCGCGCTCGTCGGCACCTTCCTCGGCGTGCTGCTGGCCTATGGGCTGATGGGGCCGCTGGCCACGCGGCTGAAGGGCATCGTCGAGGAGGACGCGAAGTATTTCGAGGTCATCCGAGCGGTGCTGGTCGCCCACCTGCACGGCAACGCGCCCCAGGTCGCGGTCGAGACCGGCCGCAAGATGGCGCCGACCCATTCCATGCCGAGCTTCCAGGAGCTCGAGGAATCGCTGCAGAACCTGCAGATAGCTTGACGCTGCGCCGCTTCGGCGGCACGGCGGGCCCATGAGCCTCGACACCCACCCTGCCGCCTTCCACGACCTGCTCGGCCTCGAGCTCCTCGAATGGCGCGACGGCTTCGCCCGCGTCGCCTGCGACACCGGGCCGCGCCACGCCAACCGGTCGGGCATCGTGCATGGCGGCGTGATGCTGTCGCTGATCGACCAGGCCGCGGCCTATGCCGGCCTCTGGTGCAGCGTGCCGGGCAACATCAGGCGCGCGGTGACGCTGGATCTCGACTGCCGCTTCACAGGCCAGGTGAACGACGGTCGCCTGGTGGCGGAGGGCAAGGTCGCGACGCGCGGCCGCAACATCTTCTTCTGCCGCACGGAGGTCTTCGACGCGACGGGCAGGCTGGTCGCCTTCGGCGCCTCCACCCATCGCTGGCGCGCGGGCAGCGAGACGACGGAGGGCCAGCCCCCCGGGACCGCGGAAGCCTAGTCCGCCGCCTCCATCCAAAGCGCGCGGCACAGCGCGACGACGGGCGGTGCCATCGAGCCGGGCAGGCCGGCTTCCGCCCAGCCATCGGGCAGCGCGGGCAGCGAGACCGTCGCCGCGCGCGCCCAGAGCCGGCGGCCCAGGCTGCGCACGGCCTCGGCGTCCTGCAGCTTGCGGCCGAGCATCGCCATCTCGATCACCTCGGCCTCCTGGCCCATGGCGCGGCGCACCGTCTCGATCAGCGGGTTGAGCGCGGCACGGGGGATGCCGGCGGGGTCCTTCAGCCAGTCGTCCGTCTGCACCAGCGCGGCTTCCAGCGGCAGCACCAGCAGGCGGCCGAAGCGCAACGGGCGGTCCGGGTGCAGGGCGCGGATGCGGTCGCGGAGCCCGGCCAGCAACCGGTCGGCCTCTCCGCGGGTCACGAGGCTGTCCAGCACGCCGACAACGCGGCGAAGCTGCTCGTCGGAGGCCTGGGACAGCGCGACGCGGAGCTCGGACGCGAGTGCACCGGGGACGGGTGAGGCGGAAATGCTCATGAGGCCGACCATGACCGGCCTCTCGTGAAAAGGGCGTTAGCGGCCGCGCCAGACGGGCTTGCGCTTCTCCCTGAAGGCCTTCACGGCCTCGTGAAAATCCTCGGTCTCCACGAAGCGGCTGTTCGCAGTGAGGTCTTCTTGCGTCAGCGGCAGCGGACCGCGCAGGCGCTGCAGCGCGGCCTTGTGGAAGCGGTTGGACAGCGGCGCGCCCTGCGCGATCCGCCGCGCCGTCTCCAGGGCTTCCGCGCCCACCTCCTCATCCCGCACCAGGCGGGTCAGCAGGCCCTTGCGGTAGGCCTCCTCGCCGGTGAAGACGCGGCCCTCGACCAGCAATTCCATCGCGACCCAGTAGCCCACGCTCTGCAGCAGCGGGTCGAGTTCGCCGTAGTGGTAGAAGTACGACAGGTTGCGCGCCGGGATGCCCATGCGCGTGCCGGGGCTGCCGATGCGGAAGTCGGACATGGTCGCGATCCCGCAGCCCCCGCCCATGGTCCAGCCGCGGCAGGACGCGACGACGGGATGCGGGCAGAGCCGGATGGACTGGAAGGCGCGGGACAATTCGCGGCCATAGACCGCCTCGCGCTCCGGCGTGCCGCGCTCCTGCGGGAAGGCCGCGATGTCGGCGCCGGCGGACAGCGCCTCGTCGCCTGCGCCCCGGATCACGACGCAGCGCAGGCTGTCGTCGGCGCCGAGCGCCTCCATCGCCTCGCGCAGGCCGATCCACATCGGCAGGTCCAGCGCGTTGCGCTTGGCCGGGCGGTCGATGGTGACGATCGCGATGTCGCCCTCGCGCTCGCTGCGGATCAGGGGGTGCGGCATGCCGGAAGGCTAATGCAGCACCGCGGCGGGGGGAACCGCGCGCACCGCAACCCGTTCCGCCCCCCGGCAGAAGGAGACACCGGGATGGTCGAGACGCGGACGGATGCCGAAGCGCGCAACAAGGTCTGGGACATGATCCGCGACGTCGAGGTCGCGATGATGGTCACGCTGGACGAGGAGGGGCGGATGCGGGGACGGCCGATGCGCGCCGTCGCGACGAAGGACTTCTCCGGCACGCTCTGGTTCTTCACGAGCCAGCACAGCCCGAAGGCCGAGGAAATCCAGCACGACGAGCGCGTGCTGCTCGCCTACTCCGATCCGAAGACGCAGAACTACGTCGCGGTGTCCGGCAGCGCGCAGGTCGTGCGCGATCCCGCGAAGCAGAAGGAACTGTGGTCGGAGCCGTTGCGCACCTGGTTCCCGGGCGGGCCGGACGATCCGAAGGCCGCGCTGCTGAAGGTCGAGGTCGAGGGCGCGGAATACTGGGACGCGCCGTCCAGCACCTTCCTGCACGCCTATGGCTATGTCAAGGCGCGCCTGACCGGGGAGCCGCCGAAGGGCGGCGAGAACGACAAGGTGGCGTTCAGGAAGCCGGCGTAGCGGCACAAAGGCCCCCTCTCCACCTGCAGGGGGGAGACGCGTGGGGTAAGGGCGGCGTCGGTCTGCAGGAATGCGTCCACGATCTCCGCCGTCCCCCTCACCCAACCCTCTCCCCCATGAGAGGGAGAGGGCTTGAGGGTGCTCATCTTCCCTGACTAGTCGTCATCATCCGGGATGTTCAGCAGCGCGCCGCAGGCCTTGCAGTGCACGGCGTCGGGCTCGTGCCGGCCGAGCCCGCATGACGTGCAGCGGAAGCGCACCTTGGACGGCCGGAACAGCGCCTGCGCCAGCCGCAGAAACAGCGTCACGCCGGCCAGCATGATGACCACCGAGATCAGGCGTCCGGTCGTGCCGGGAAGGGTGATGTCGCCGAAGCCCGTCGTGGTCAGCGCGGTGACGGTGAAGTAGAGCGCATCCGCCCAGTTCGCGATATGCGGATTGGTCCGGTGCTGGGTCGCATACACGATGCCCGTCATCACGACGATGAAGACCGCGAGGTCCGCGGCGGCGACGAAGGCGTCCTGGTTGCGCCGGAAGACCGGCAGGTCGTGACGGAGATGCGCGACCAGCCGCGCGGACCGCAGCAGCCGAAGGGTGCGCAGGCTGCGCAGGAACCCCCAGCCCGCGAAGAACGGCGCAAGCAGGAAGGAGATCACGGCGAGCAGGTCGGCGATCCCCGCGGGATGCAGCAATTCCCGCCTGGCGGAGGGCGAATGGCGCAGCCGCTGAACCAGTTCCGCCACCAGCACCAGGCCGAGGGCGATGTCGATCGCGAAGACCCAGCGGCTTGGCGGCAGGAAGGATTCCGCGATCACCCAGCCCAGCGCGGCGAGGTCGAGCGCAAGCAGCCCGTAGGCCGCGCGCGCCCCTCGCCGGCCGCCGACGCCGAAGAAGCCACCGAGCGACGTGTCCATCGCCCGCGCCCCGGTCTTCAGCGCGTCGGCCTGGGCGGCGTCACGGCGTAGTCGTAGAAGCCCTTGCCGGCCTTACGGCCGAGCCAGCCGGCCTCGACGTATTTCCGCAGCAGAGGGCTCGGCCGGTATTTCGAATCGCCGAGGCCGGCCTGCATGACCTCCATCACCGCGAGGCAGACGTCGAGACCGACGAAGTCCGCGAGCTCCAGCGGCCCCATCGGGTGGTTGCAGCCGAGCTTCATGCCGGCGTCGATGGACACGACGTCGCCCACGCCTTCTTGCAGCGCGAAGACCGCCTCGTTGATCATCGGCACCAGGATGCGGTTGACGATGAAAGCGGGGTAGTCCGCGGCATGGGCGACGGTCTTGCCCATGCGCTCGGCCAGGGCGGTGACCGCGTCCACGGTCGCATCCTCGGTCGCGAGACCCCGGATCACCTCGACCAACTTCATCATCGGCACGGGATTGAAAAAGTGCATGCCGACGAAGCGGCCGGGCCGGTCGGTCGCGGCGGCCAGCCGCGTGATCGGGATGGAGGAGGTGTTAGTCGCGATCAGGGCGTCTGGGCGCAGATGCGGCGTCAGCGTCGCGAAGATCTTCTGCTTGATCTCCTCGCGCTCGGTCGCGGCCTCGATGACGAGGTCGCAATCCCCGAACACGGCGTAGTCGGTGGCTGTGGCGATGCGGGCGAGCGCCGCGTCCTTGTCGGCGGCGGCCAGCGTGCCCTTCTGGACCTGGCGGTCCATGTTCTTCGTGATGGTCGCCACCGCCTTGGCCAGCGCGGCCTCGGCGACGTCGAGCATGACGACGGCGAGGCCCGACTGCGCCGCGACATGGGCGATGCCGTTGCCCATCTGGCCGGCGCCGATCACGCCGAGTTTCTGGATGCTGGGCATGGGTGCCTTCCCCTCAGCGTACAAGGGCGCGCGGACCCCCACCCGCCTCGCTCCGCTCGGCACCCTCCCCCGCAAGCGGGAGAGGGAAGATGGCGCCACCGCTCCCTCTCCGGCTTGCGGGGGGTCCGACGCACTGCGTCGGACGCCTCAGCAAAGCGGAGGCTGGGCGGGGTGGGGGTCGGCGCCCCTTACTTCTTGTCGAGCTCGGTCTCGAGCTCCGGGATCACCTTGAAGACGTCGCCGACCAGGCCGTAATCCGCGACCTGGAAGATCGGCGCTTCCTCGTCCTTGTTGACTGCGACGATGACCTTGCTGTCCTTCATCCCGGCGAGGTGCTGGATCGCGCCGGAGATGCCGAAGGCGATGTAGAGCTCGGGCGCAACGATCTTGCCGGTCTGCCCGACCTGCATGTCGTTCGGCGCATAGCCCGCATCCACCGCCGCGCGGCTCGCGCCGATCGCGGCGCCCAGCCGGTCCGCCACGCCTTCCAGGATCTTGAAGTTGTCCGACGAGCCCATCGCGCGGCCGCCGGAGACCACGATCCGCGCCGCCGTCAGCTCCGGCCGCTCGAGCTTCGCGATCTCCGCGCCCACGAAGGACGACACGCCCGGGTCGGCCGCGGCCGGCGCCGGTTCGATCGCCGCGTTGCCGCCCTCGGCCGGCACGGGGTCGAAGGACGCGGCGCGTACCGTCATCACCTTCTTCGGGTCCGAGGTCTTCACCGTGGCCAGTGCGTTGCCGGCATAGATGAAGCGGCGGAAGGTGTCCTCGCCCTCCACCCCCGCGACATCGCTGATGACCTGCACGTCGAGCAGCGCGGCGACGCGCGGCATGATGTTCTTGCCCATCGCCGAGCCCGGCGCGAGCAGGTGCGAATAGCCCGGCGCGAGCGCGACCAGCAGCGCCGCCGCGGGCTCCGCCAGGCCGTGGTCGTTGCCGGACGCCGTCAGCACCTTCGCGACCCCGGGCAGCTTCGCCGCGGCCTCGGCCGCCTCGGTGCCGATCACCAGGACATGCACCTCGCCGCCGATTTTCTGGGCGGCCGCCACGGCGCTCCGCGTCGGCTGCGACACCGCCGACCCGCTGCGGTCGGCCAGGACAAGGACGGCCATCGTCAGATCACCTTCGCTTCGTTGCGGAGCTTGTCGACGAGTTCCGCGACGCTCCCCACCTTCACGCCGGCCTGGCGCTTCGGCGGCTCCTCCACCTTCAGCACGGTCAGCCGCGGCGTGACGTCCACGCCGAGATCGGCGGGCTTGATCGTCTCGATAGGCTTCTTGCGCGCCTTCATGATGTTCGGCAGCGACGCATAGCGCGGCTCGTTCAGGCGGAGATCCGCCGTTACGATCGCCGGCAGCTTGAGGGCGACGGTCTCAAGGCCGCCATCCACCTCGCGCGTCACCTTGGCACCGCCATCGGCCAGCTCGACCTTCGACGCGAAGGTGCCCTGCGCCCAGCCCAGCAGCGCCGCCAGCATCTGGCCGGTGGCGTTCATGTCGTCGTCGATCGCCTGCTTGCCCATCAGGACGAGCCCGGGGCTTTCCTTCGCGACGATCGCCTTCAGGATCTTCGCGACGGCCAGCGGCTCCACCGTGCCGTCATGCTCGACCAGGATGCCGCGGTCGGCGCCCATGGCGAGGGCCGTGCGGATCTGCTCCTGCGCGGCGGAGGGGCCGACGGAGACCGCGACGATCTCCGTCGCCACGCCCTTCTCCTTCAGGCGCACGGCTTCCTCGACGGCGATCTCGTCGAAGGGGTTCATCGACATCTTGACGTTGGCGGTCTCGACGCCGGTGCCGTCCGCCTTCACGCGGACCTTCACGTTGTAGTCGACCACCCGCTTCACGGGCACGAGGAGCTTCATCGGGAGGACCCTTTGGGGATCGGGCGGCCCCGGGGCGGCCGCGAAACGGGGCGGACCATAGTGGCGGGCCTCGGGGGGGGCAAGGCGCCCGGGGTGCCGCGCCGATCACCCCCGGGACAGCGCCAGCAGCAACATGAACAGCATCACGGTGGTGAATTGCAGCCCGACGCGCCAGCGCATTAGCCGGTTGGACCGCTCGCCCGCCCCCGGCTCGCTTTTCGCCAGGCCGAGCATCCCCGCGAACATCACGCCGACCGTCGCCACCAGCGACATGATGACCAGGACCTTGAGCACCGTGAGCATGTCGGCAACATGGCAGGCCCGGCGCGAAGGGCAAGACGATCAGCGGCGCGGCGACGCCCAGATCGCCCAGGCCCCGACCAGCGCGGCGGCCAGGCAGAGCAGGAACCCGGCGGCATAGCCCCCGGTCAACGCCACCAGCCCCGTGAAGGCCGGGGGTGCCACCAGCATCGTCAGCCCGAAGGCGAAGGACACCGCGGACGTCGCGCCGCCGACCTGGCCGGGCGGGGCCAGGCGCGCCGCCTCGGCCAGCATCACACCGTTCCAGCCCACCGCCGTCGCGCCCGTGACCACGGCGGCCAGCAGGATCACGGCCTGCGGCCAGGACGGCCCGGCAGCGGCCAGCAGCAGCGCCCCCACCGCCGCGCCCAGCCCGCAGCCCAGCAGGGGCAGCCGCGCGCCGATCCGGTCCGCCGCCAGCGCCCAGGCGATGCGCCCGAAGACGCCGGCCACCTGGGCCAGCGCCAGCGCCAGCCCGGCCTCGGCGAGCAGCACGCCTAGCATCGTGACCTGGAAGGCGACGAAGAAGGTCAGGAAGCAGAACTGCGCGATGCCGTAGCCGCAGGACATGACCGCCAGGCGCCGCAGCCTCGCGTCGAGGCGCAACAGGCCGATCGAGGCCGCGGCCTCCTTCCCGATGGCGCCGAAGCCGGTGCCGCCCGCCTGAGGGTCCCGCCCGGCATCCAGACCCGCCCGGATGGGCTCCAGAGCCATGGCGACGAGAAAGGCGATGGCCGCGATCGCCAGCACGCCCGCCCGCCAGCCCCCCAGGAGGGCGACGGCCGGCGCCAGGGCGGCCACGACCATGGCGCCTCCGGGCACCCCCGCCTGCTTGAAGCTGAACACCAGCGCCCGGCGCCGGGCCGGGGTATGGGCGGCCAGCAGGTGGCTGCCGCCCGGGGTCACGGGACCGTGACCGATGCCCGCCAGGATCGCCGACAGCGCGAGCGCCCAGGCCTCGCCGACCATGGCCAGCGCGATGGCGCAGCCCATCAGCACCAGGCCCGCCTGCAGCACCCGCACGGCGCCATGCCGGCGGACCAGCGGCGCCGTCAGCGGCCCCGTCGTCAGCGTCCCGGCATAGACGAGCGCGGTGTGGAAGCCCGCGAGGCTCGCTGGCAGCCCGGTCTCCGCCGCGATGGCCGGCGCCAGCACCGGCACCGTCAGGAAGGCCCCCATCCCCGCGAGATGCACGGCCAGCAGCGCCAGCATCAGGACAGGCAGGGAGGCGACGGCGGGCACGGCGTCATCCTGTGCCCGCCCGTGCTGCACCGCAACAGCGCCCGCGCGCAAGGGTTGACCCGGAGGGCGCAGCCCTGTTTGACCCCGCCCATGCGCCTGTTCCGGCTGCTTGCCCTCCTGCTCCTCCTCGCCGCGCCCGCCCTGGCCCAGTCGCCCGCCCCCGCGGCCGGTGGCCCGGAGCTGCAGCGGCTGATCGAGGTGCTGCGCGACGACGCCCGCCGGGCGGAGCTGCTGCGGGCGCTGGAAGCCGCGCAGCGCACCCCGCCCGCCGCCGGGGCGCCTGCTGCCGCGCCGCCGGCTGACACCCCGCCCGGCCAGGCCGCCACCCCGCCCGCGACCGCGCCTGCCACGCCGGAGCTGCTGCCCGCCAATACGCTCGGCGCCCAGCTGCTGCGCGGCGCGCAGCAGCGCATCCAGGCGCTGTCCGACAGCCTGATCACCGCGGCGCAGGCGATCACCGACATCGACGGGATGGTCGTCTGGGCGGCCGGCGTGGTGCGCGACCCCGTCACGCAATACCGCGTGCGCGACGCCGCGATCTGGCTGGTGCTGCTGTTCGGCACCGGCCTGCTGGCGGAATGGATCTGCCGCCGCGCGCTGCGCCGCCCTGCCGAGAAGCTGGATGCGCTGGCGCCGGAACGCGGCGACGTCTGGACCTGGATGCGGCGCGTGCCGCTGGTGCTCGCGCGCTTCGTGCTGGACCTGCTGCCGCTCGGCGCCTTCGCCGTCATCTCCTACGGGATGATCGGCTATGTCCGGCCGATCGAGACGACCGAGCTGGTGCTGCTGGTCGCCAACAATTCCTACCTGGCGCTGCGCGCTGTGATGGCGGCGTCCCGCGCGCTGTTCTCGCCGGCATCGGCCCATCTGCGCCTGGTGCAGGTCGGCGACGAGACCGCGGCCTACATCACGGTCTGGGTGCGCCGCATCGCGGTCGTCGCGATCTCGGGCTACGCGCTGGCCGAGGCGATGTTGCTGTTCGGCCTGCCCTGGTCGGTCTACGACGCGATCCTGCGGCTCGACCTGCTGGTGGTCTCGCTGTTCCTGGTGATCGTGATCCTGCAGAACCGCGCGACGGTGGCCGAGGCGTTGCGCGCGCGGGAACCCGCGCCGGGCGAGCGGATCGAGGGCACGCGCCGCTTCCTGCGCGGGCTGCGCGACCGGCTGGCCGACATCTGGCACCTGCTGGCGATCCTCTGGCTCTTCGCGGCCTGGGGCGTCTGGGCGCTCGAGGTCCGCGACGGCTTCGAGCGACTGACCAAGGTCTCCGCCGCGACGGTGGTGGTGATCGGCATCGCCAAGCTGGTGGACCTGATCGTGCGCCGCGCGATCTCGAGCGGCTTCCGCATCGGGCCGGACATGGCACGCCGCTATCCCGGGCTGGAGGCGCGGGCGAACCGCTACCTGCCGGTGCTCAAGGGCTTCGCGAGTGCGCTGATCGGCTTCGTGGCCTTCCTGTTCCTGCTGGAGGCCTGGGGGCTGGAATCCTTCGCCTGGTTCGGCCGCGGGCAGCTCGGCGCCAGGCTGCTGGCCTCGCTCGTCTCGATGCTGCTGACCATCGTGGTCGCCGTCGCGGTGTGGGAGGTCGCGAACGCCGCGATCCAGCGGCATCTCAACAAGCTCTCGCGCGACGCGCAGGCCGCGCGATCGGCCCGCGTGCGCACCCTGCTGCCGATGCTGCGCACGGTGCTGTCGGGCACCATCATCGTCTTCGTCGCGCTGAACATCCTGACCGAGATCGGGGTGAACGTCGCGCCGCTGATCGCCGGCGCCGGCGTCGTGGGTCTCGCAATCGGCTTCGGGTCCCAGACGCTGGTGCGCGACGTCATCACCGGCGCCTTCCTGCTGTTCGAGGATGCGGTGGCGGTCGGCGACGTCGTCCAGCTCGGCGGCCTGTCCGGCGTGGTGGAGCAGCTTTCCATCCGCTCCATCAAGCTGCGCGCGCAGGACGGCAGCGTGCACATCATCCCCTTCGGCGCGGTCACGACCGTCACCAACATGACGCGCGATTTCGGCTTCGCCGTGCTCGACGTCAACGTCGCCTATGGCGAGGACACCGACCGCGTGGTGGAGGTGCTGAAGGAGATCGCGGCGGAGGTGCGCCAGGACGCCAAGTTCGGCCCGCAGATCCGCGACGACCTGGAGGTGCTGGGCGTGGAACGGCTGGCCGATTCCGGCGTGCTGATCCGCAGCCGCATCAAGACCGATCCCGCGGCGCGCTGGGCCGTCGGACGCGAGTTCAACCGCCGCATCAAGCAGCGCTTCGACCGGCTGGGGATCGAGATCCCCTATCCCCACCAGAAGCTCGTCATCGAAGGCGGGCAGAAGCATCCCATGCAGGACTTGGCCGAAGGCGCCGACGGGCCTAAGCTGGCGCCGTGACGACGATCCGGACCCTGACGGGGCGAATTACGCGCCCGGCCGCCTGACCCGCCTCCCGCTTCGGGATGCGGCCGTGCGTGGCCGGGATTTGCGAGCCCTTCCGTCAGCCCGATCCGGAGTTCCACCGATGTCCGATAGTCTCGACGAGCCGCTGGTCGCGGCGCGCTTCACCGTCACCGCCGACGTCTTCCCCGGCCTGCTCTCCCGCATCCTGGAACCCTTCGCGAAGCGCGACCTGGTCCCCGACAGCGTCCGCGCGACGCGGGACGGCGAGGCGATGCGCGCCGAGGTCTCGCTGGTCGCCATGCCGCTCGGCATGGTGCATCTCGTCGCGGGCAACCTCGGCCAGATCGTCGGCGTGCGGCGGGTGGAGGCGATGGAAGGCCGCATCGTGAGGCTGGCGGCGTAGCAGCCGACCCACCCCAGCCCTCTCCCGCCTGGCGGGAGAGGGGGCGGTTGCGACGGATCTCCCTCTCCGCCTTTCGTGACTCGCCCCCGCGCCATCCCGCGCGCTCTTGCATCGGGTTGACGACAACCGGCCGGAGCCGCGCCATGCTGACGGACGCTTTCCCGAGCGCGCTCGATCTCGCGCGGTTCCAGTTCGCCTTCACCGTCGTCTGGCACTTCCTCTTCCCCGCCTTCACCATCGGGCTAGCCTCCTACCTCGCAGTGCTGGAGGCGCTCTGGCTCGCCACCGGCCGCGCGATCTACATCGAGACCTTCCAATGGTGGCTGCGCGTCTTCGCGGTCGCCTTCGCCATGGGCGTCGTGTCGGGCATCGTCATGTCCTACCAGTTCGGCACGAACTGGTCGGTGCTGTCCGACCGCGCGGGACCGGTGATCGGTCCCCTGCTGGGCTACGAGGTGCTGACCGCCTTCTTCCTCGAAGCCGGCTTCCTCGGCGTGATGTTGTTCGGGCTGAAGCGGGTGGGCAAGCCGCTGCATTTCATCGCGACCTGCTGCGTCGCGATCGGCACGCTGATGTCCACCTTCTGGATCATCGCGGCGAATTCCTGGATGCAGACGCCGCAGGGGCACGAGGTCTCGCCCGACGGCCGCTTCCTGCCGCTGGACTGGTGGGCGGTGATCTTCAACCCGTCCTTCCCCTATCGCTTCGCCCATGTCGTCTCGGCGGCCTATCTCACCACCGCCTTCATCGTCGGCGCGGTCGGCGCCTGGCACCTGCTGCGCGACCGCGGCAATGCGCATGCGCGGCTGATGTTCTCCATGGCGATGTGGATGGCGCTGCTGGTGGCGCCCGCGCAGGTGCTGATCGGCGACGCGCACGGGCTGAACACGCTGGAACACCAGCCCGCCAAGGTCGCCGCGATGGAAGGCCATTGGGAGACGCGCCGCGGCGCGCCGCTGCTGCTGTTTGCCCTGCCCGACATGGCAGCCCAGGACAACGAGCTCGCCATCGGCATCCCGCGCCTCGGCAGCCTGATCCTCGGGCATAGCTTGGACGCGGAGATCCGTGGGCTGAAGGACTTCCCGGACGCCTATCCCACCAACGTCCCGCTCGTCTTCTTCGCCTTCCGCGTGATGGTGGGGCTCGGGCTGCTGATGGCCGCACTCGGCGTCGTCGCCTTCGTGCTGCGACTGCGCCGGCGGCTCTACACCACGGGATGGCTGCATCGCTGGGCGGTGGCGATGGGACCGTCCGGCCTGCTCGCCGTCAGCGCGGGCTGGATCGTGACGGAGGCCGGGCGGCAGCCCTTCACGGTCTATGGCCTGCTGCGCACGGCCGACAGCGTCTCGCCCATCGCGGCGCCGGCGGTCGCGACCTCGCTCGCGATGTTCGTCGTCGTCTATTTCGTCGTGTTCAGCGCGGGCATCTGGCTGCTGTTCCGGCTCTTCGCCGTCGCGCCGCATCCCGCCCAGGAAGGCCCGTCCGAGGGCGCGCCGATCCGCTCCGCAGGGATCACGCCGGGGCCGTCCCTTCCCGACCACCGCGTGCAACCCAGGCCGGCGGAGTGAGTATCATGGCGGATCTGGATCTTCCCCTGATCTGGGCGCTGCTGCTGGCGACCGCGGTGTTCCTCTATGTCGTGATGGACGGCTTCGACCTCGGCGTCGGCATCCTGTTCCCCTGGCTGGACCGCGAATCCCGCGACGTCGCGGTCTCCTCCATCGCGCCGGTCTGGGACGGCAACGAGACCTGGCTGGTGCTGGGCGGCGGCGGGCTGCTCGCCGTCTTCCCGCTGGCCTACGCGATCGTGCTGCCAGCGCTCTACATGCCGCTGATCGTCATGCTGCTCGCGCTGATCTTCCGCGGCGTCGCCTTCGAGATGCGCTTCCGGCAGGAGACCGAGGCAGGGCAGCGCGCCTGGGACCGCAGCTTCCAATGGGGCAGCACCCTCGCCGCCTTCTGCCAGGGCGTCGCGCTCGGCGGCTTCGTGCAGGGGATCGAGGTCGAGGGCCGTGCCTATGCGGGGGGCTGGTGGGACTGGCTGACGCCCTTCTCCGTGCTGACCGGCATCGGGCTGGTGATCGGCTACGGGCTGCTCGGCGCGACCTGGCTGGTCTGGAAGACCGAGGGCGCGTTGCACGAGCGCGCAAGAGGCCTGGCCGGCGTGCTGGCCTGGCTGACGCTGGCCGGCATCGCGGGGGTCAGCCTGGCGATGCCCTTCCTGCAGCCGGCCTTCCGCGCGCGCTGGTTCGGCCTGCCGCACATCCTCTTCGTCTGGATCGTGCCGGTGGCGGTGATCGCGCTGGCCGTCCTGCTGTTCCGCGCGCTGGCGGCGCCGCCGATCGAGGGCAAGCGCACCAGCCTGCTCTGGCGCGACGCGATTCCCTTCGGCTGCGCGCTCGGCCTTTTCCTGCTGTGCTATGCGGGGCTCGGGATCAGCCTGTGGCCGCACATCGTCCCGCCCGGGATCACCATCCACGACGCCGCGGCGCCGCCGGCGACGCAGGCCTTCCTGCTGGCCGGCGCGGCGGTGCTGGTGCCGCTGATCCTGATCTACACCGGCTTCGTCTACTGGATCTTCAGGGGCAAGGTGCGGGCGGGCGAGGGGTATCACCACTAATGCCGGCCGTGACGCGGCTTCTCTGGTTCGTCGGCCTCTGGGTCGCCGGCGTCGGCACACTCGCGGCGGTCGCGCTGGCGATCCGCCGCGCGCTCGGCATGTGATTGAATCGGGGCCGGCGCGGGGCCATCTGCGCGGCCATGATGTACCTGCTCGCGATCGCGGTGCCGCCGCTGGCGCTGATGCTCCAGGGCCGGCCCTTCCAGGCGGTGTTCAACTTCATCCTCTGGCTCGGGAGCCTGCTCTTCATCCTGCTGCCCTTCGTCGCGGGCCAGGCGGGCTGGCTGATCGCGGTGATCTGGGCGGTGGCGGTCACCTACAACCGCCGCCAGGACGCGCGCGACCGCCGCCTGATCCAGGACGCGCTCCGCCAGCGCGGCTGAACGCCGCTCAGCCCAGCTTCGGCCGCGTCTTCACGACGCTTTCGCGCGTGCTCATCCGCTTCCACCAGGCTTCGAGCTTCGGCCGCTGCGCGAAGGCGTCACGCCCGCTCGGCGCCATGAGGTAGTAGTCGAGCGGCGGCAGCACATGCAGGTCCGCGAGCGAGACCGCGTCGCCGCACATCGCGCCGTTCTCCATCAGGCGATGGATGACGTTCAGCACCTTCTCCGCGCCTTCCTTGCCGGCGGCGACGATGTCGGCATCGGGCGTGCCGCCCTGCATCGGCACGATAACCTCCTGCCAGAACACCTTCCCCACCATCGCGCCGTAGCCGTAGCTGTCGATGACGTCGCAGATCTGCGTCATCCGGGCGCGCGCCTTCACGTCGGCGGGCTGCAGCGACGGACCGGGGAAGGCCTCGTCCACGTAGCGGGTGATGGCGAAGGTCTCGAACAGGCCGAAGCCGTCATGCTCGAAGGCCGGCACCTTGCCCCAGGGCTGGCGCGCGAGGTGGGCGGGCTCGTGGCCCTTGCCCGTCAGGATGTCCACCTCCTGCAGCTCGTAGGAGACGCCCTTCTCCTCGAGCGCCAGGCGCGCGGTGCGGGCATAGGTGGAATAGGCGGGGCCGTGCAGGACGACGGGCATATGTGGGTCCTCCGGAGGGGGGGGAGCCTCATGGCCCCCTCCCAACCCTCCCCCGCGACAGCGGGGCAGGGCAAGAGCGAGTGCAGGGGAGGAAGCTACAGGAACCCCACGGGATCCACGTCCACCTGCACGCGCACGCTGTTGGGCAGGTCCACGCGGGCGATCCACTCCCGCAGCACGGGCTGCACCGGCACGTCGCGTCGCGCCTTCAGCAGCAGCCGCCGGCGGTGCCGGCCGCGCAGCAAGGCGAGCGGCGCCGGCGCGGGGCCCAGCACCTCGACCCCGGCGACGCGCGGCGCGGCGAGGCCGAGGTCGCGCGCGGCGCGGTCGGCCTCCTGCTCGTCCTCGGAACTGACGATCAGCGCGGCGAGCCGCCCGAAGGGCGGCCAGTGGCCGGGGCGGCGGCCCGCCGCCTCCTCCTCCATGAAGGCCGCGACGTCACCCGAGACGAGCGCGCGCATCACGGGATGATCCGGCGAGAACGTCTGCAGCAGCACCTTGCCCGGCGCCTCGGCGCGGCCGGCGCGGCCGCTGACCTGGTGCAGCAGTTGCAGCGTGCGCTCCGCCGCGCGCAGGTCGCCGCCGGCCAGGCCGAGATCGGCATCCACCACGCCGACCAGCGTCAGGTGCGGGAAATGCCAGCCCTTGGCGACGATCTGCGTGCCGATGATGAGGTCCACCTGCCGCGTCGCGATCGCCTCCGCCGCCGCCGTGGCGGCCGCCGGGCCGGGTATGGTGTCGGACGCCATGACGATCCGCCGCGCATCGGGGAAGAGCTGCTCGACCTCCTCCAGCACGCGCTCGACGCCCGGCCCCACCGGCGTCAGGCTGCCTTCCGCGTGGCATTCCGGGCAGAAGCGCGGGATCGGCTCGGCATGGCCGCAATGGTGGCATTGCAGGCGGCGCTGCGCGCGATGCTCCACCAGCCAGGCCGTGCAGTTCGGGCAGCGCATGCGGTGGCCGCAGACCCGGCAGAGCGTCAGCGGCGCATAGCCCCGCCGGTTCAGGAACAGCATCGCCTGCTCGCCGCGGGCCAGCGTGTCGCGCACCGCCTCGATCAGCGGCGGCGAGAGGAAGCGGCCGCGCTCGGGCGGCGTCTGGCGCAAATCGATCGCCTCCACCGCCGGCAGCCCCGCGCTGCCGTGGCGCTCGTGCAGGTGAAGGTGGTCGTAGCGGCCGGTCTCGGCATTCGTCAGCGTCTCGAGCGAAGGCGTCGCGCTGACCAACACGATCGCCGCCTGCGCCTGGCGCGCGCGCACCACCGCCATGTCGCGCGCGTGGTAGATCACGCCGTCCTCCTGCTTGAAGGCGGTCTCGTGCTCCTCGTCCACCACGACCAGGCCGAGGTCGGGGAAGGGCAGGAACAGCGCGGAGCGCGCGCCCACCAGCACGGGCGCCGCGCCTTCTGCCACCGCGCGCCAGGTGTCGCGGCGCGTGCGCGACGAGAGCTCGGAATGCCACAGCGCGGGATCCACGCCGAAGCGGCGCCGGAAGCGCTCCAGCCATTGCGCGGACAGCGCGATCTCCGGCAGCAGGACCAGCGCCTGACGGCCCTGCCGCAGGCATTCCGCGACAGCGTCGAGATAAACCTCGGTCTTGCCCGAGCCCGTGACGCCGGTCAGCAGCGTCACGTCGAAGTCGCGCTTCGCGACCTTGCCGCGGAGCGCCTCGGCCGCCGCGGCCTGGTCGGGTGCCAGCGTCGGGCCGGGATGGTCGGGATCGGGAAGCGGGAAGGCCGCGCCCTTCGGCAGCAGGCCGGGGATCAGCAGCCCCGCATCCGCCAGCCCGCGCACCACGCCGGGCGAGACGCCGGCGGCCTCCGCGAGCTCCGTCCCCGACCGCACCTCGCCCGGGCCGAGGATGTCCAGCACGCGCTGCCGCGCCGCGGTCAGCTTCAGCCCTTCCCGGATCGAGCCAGGGGCGATCTGCCAGCCCGCCTTGGCCGCCGGCGGCTCCAGCGCGGCCGGCGCGCTCATCGCCATGCGCAGCACCGCGCCTGGTGGCGAGAGCGTGTAGGTCGCCACCCATTCCACGAAGCGGCGCAGGCTCTCCGTCATCGGCGGCACGTCCAGCACGCCCGCGATCGGCTTGACCTTGCGCGCGGGCAGGTCGGGATCGGGCTCCCCGTCCCAGACCACGCCGATGGATTCCCGCGGGCCGAGCGGCACGACCACGAAGCTGCCCGGTGGCGCGTCCAGCCCCGCCGGCAGAGCATAGTCATAGGCGCCGGCCTGCAGCGGCAGGGGCAGCAGCACGCGCCGGCGTGGCGCCGGTGCAACGCCCGTGTGTTGGTTCGGTCCCAGCGACTTCCGCGTCAACTCAGCCATCCTGTATGCTCACTGCCGGTCGCCCTCCATGAAGAAGGGCCCCGCGCAGGGCGTTCCGCCCGGGACAGGATATAGGATGAAATTCTTCGTGGACACCGCCGAGGTGTCCGAAATCCGCGGCCTCGCCGATACCGGCCTGCTGGACGGCGTCACCACCAACCCGAGCCTCATCGCGAAGTCCGGCCGCCCCATGGCCGATGTGATCCGGGAGATCTGCTCGATCACGCCCGGCCCGGTCAGCGCCGAGGTCACTGCGACCGACTTCGAGACGATGCTGGCCGAGGGCCGGTACCTTCGCGACCTCGCGCCCAACGTCGCGGTCAAGGTGCCGCTGACCGAAGCCGGGCTGCGCACCTGCCGCGCGCTGGCCAATGAAGGCACGCCGGTGAATGTCACGCTTTGCTTCACGGCGGCGCAGGCGCTGCTGGCGGCCAAGGCGGGCGCCGCCTTCATTTCTCCGTTCGTGGGACGCCTCGACGACATTTCGACAGACGGAATCCAGTTGATTGCGGACATCGTCCAGATCTATCGGAACTACCCAGAGTTGAAGACGGAAGTTCTTGTGGCATCTGTTCGGCATCCGGTGCACTTGGTCCAGGCCGCGAAGCTTGGGGCGCATGTGGCCACACTGCCGCCACAGGTCATCCGTCAACTGCTCAAGCATCCGCTGACTGACAGCGGCCTGGCGGCCTTCCTGGCCGACTGGAAAAAGACAGGGCAATCCATCCTGTGAAGAACGCGGCCGTACCGATCCTCGACCCGATGGCCGAGGAGGTTGCGGCCTTCCTCGTTGCGAACCCGGATTTCCTGGCCCGCCGCCCGGAGCTGTATCGCGCGCTGACGCCGCCGCGACGCATCCATGGCGAGAACCTGGCCGACCACATGGCGGCCATGGTCGCCGCGGAACGCGCGCGGCTGCGCTCGATCGAGGACGAGATGCAATCGGCCCTCGCGGACGGGCGCGCCGGCGCGGGGCTGGCGCTGCGCGTGCGGCTCGCCGTGCTGGCGCTGATGCGGTCCCGCGACGTGGTGGAGACGGTCACGCAGGAATGGCCGCCCCTGCTGCGGGTGGACAGCTGCACCCTGCTCGCGGAGCCCCGCGCGGGGAAGCTGCATACCCTGCCGCGTCAGGGCTTCCGGCCGCTTCCCGAAGGCGCCGTCGCGCGCCTGGTCGGCCCGGGCCGCGAAGTGCGGATCCGCACCGAGGTGACGGAAGCCGAAACCCTGCACGCCGAGGCCGCGCCGCTGATCGCGCGCGACGCGCTGGTGAAGGTGCCGCTGTGGTCCGGCACGCCGAGCCTGCTCGTGCTCGGCGCCCGCGACGGGGCGGCGCTGCCCGCGCGGCAGTCCGCGCAGACCCTGGCCTTCCTGGGCCGCGCCATCGCGGCCGCGCTGACGCGGTAGCGCATGGACGGGGCAACCGCCCTCCTCGCCTGGCTCGAGATCCTGGCCCGCGAACGCCGCGCCAGCCCCAATACGATCGAGGCCTATCGCTCCGACCTCTCGCTGTTCCTCGGCTTCCTGACGCGCCACCTCGGCGAGGAACCCGATCTCGACGCCATCGCCGCGCTGCGTCCGGCCGACCTCCGCGGCTTCCTCGCCGACCGCGCGCGGGAGGGCGATTCCAACGCAACCCGTGCCAGGCGGCTGGCCGCCATCCGTGGCTTCCTCCGCCACCTCGCCCGCCGCCACCAGGGCAGCACGGCCGCGATCGCGGGGATGCGCGGCCCGCGCGCCAAGGCGCCGGTGCCGCGCGCGCTCTCGCCCGACGCGGCAAAGGATGTCGCGACCGGGATCGGCGCCGTGCACGACCCCGACCGCGCCATGCATCCCGCCATGCAGGCCGCGCGCGACGTCGCGCTGTTCACCCTGCTCTATGGCTGCGGGCTGCGGATCAGCGAGGCGCTCTCGCTCGACATCCGCGACGCGCCCCTGCCCGGCCAGGACGCCGCGCTGCGCATCCGCGGCAAGGGCGGCAAGGAACGCGTGGTCCCGGTGCTGCCCGCGGTGCGCCAGGCGATCGCGGCCTGGCTGCCGCACCACCCCTCGCCCGCGCCCGACCAGCCGCTTTTCGTCGGCGCGCGCGGTGCGCGGCTCGACCCCGCGGTGGCGCAGCGCAACCTGCGGAACTGGCGGCGCCTGGCGGGGCTGCCGGAACACGCGACGCCGCATGCGCTGCGCCATTCCTTCGCGACCCATCTGCTGGGCGGCGGCGCCGACCTGCGCGCGATCCAGGAGTTGCTGGGCCATGCCAGCCTTTCCACGACCCAGCGCTACACCAAGGTGGACGCCGCCGCGCTGCTCGAGACCTGGCGGAACGCGCATCCGCGCGCGGACTGACAGCCACCGGATCGGCACGTTGCCGCGCTCATTACGGCAATTTCAGCCCCGCCCCATCGCGGCGAGAGGGCGACCCGGGCAGTCTTTCAGCCTCTACGGCGTAGCCCCCCGGCGCCTTGGAAGATCGTGCAACCGACCAACCAATCCGGATCAGGACTCGCCATGACCAGTTTCCTTCGCGTGTCGCTTCTCGCTCTCGCTTTCGGGCTGCCGATGGTGGCAATCGCCCCCTCCGACGCGGAGGCGGCGCGCAACCGCTCCGGCACCACTACCGCCCAGGCGCAGGGCTCAAGCGGCGGCACGCATGCCCGTTCGTCGCGCAACCACCGGCAGACGGCGAATCGCACGCGCCGCACCCGCACCCAGACGCCGGCGCAGGGCTGAGTTTCTCCGCGGCGCTTCGGCGCCACGTGAATCGGCGACGGCCATTTCCCGGCAGGCCGCCGCCGACGAGGCCGGATCCCACGGGGTCCAGGCCCTTTCGGGCCGGTCGCCTCCTGGCGGCCGGCCCTTTCTTTTCTCCGCGCGGTACCGCTCGGCCTCGCATCGCTATGATGCGGTCCCGCATGTTTCCCTTCATCGAGCAGGCCCAGGCCTTCCTGACCGTGTCGCCGTCGGGCGGCCTCGTCCTGAAGCCCGCGCGCGAGTTGCGGGCCCGGTTCCTCCCCGGCCTCATCCGGCTGGAGCGCGATGGCGGCGCGGCGCGCCTCGTCACGCTGTCGGGCTCCGCGATCGCGGCGGGGCCGCGCGGTCTCCGGCCGCTGCCGGCGGGACGAATGCGGCCCGCCGCCCGCTGTCGCGTCACGCCGACGCAGGACGGCGCCGCCCTGTTGTCCTTCCGAGGTGCTTTCCTTGCCGCCGGGGCCGCGGGGCCGGTCGTGACGACCACGCCCGATGCCGCGGCGGCGCTGCGCTTCCGCCTCCTCGGCCCGCGGGCGGCCTTCCGCGCGGTCGAGGGCACCATCGTGCGGCTTCGCGGACAGCCTCGGCCCAACGGGCGCTTCCTGCGCTTCGCGCGCAACGCCTGGATCGGGGACGGTGCGGAGGAACTGCGCGACGCGCGCGTGCTCGCCCATGACTGGGTCGCCTTCACGCCCGGCGGCACCTGTCATCTGGCGCCGCATGGCTACAGCCGGCAGCGCCTGAGCCGCGACGTCGCCGCCTATCCCCTGCCCTCGCCAGGTCGGCTCGACGCGGCCGCCCTGCTCGGCGGCCACGACAACTACTACCACCACCTCGTCGACTTCATGGTGGACTGGTTCGACCTGCGCGGGCGGGTGCCGGACGGCATCCCCCTGCTGAGCGTGGCGCCGACGCAGCGCTTCCAAGCCGAGATCCTCGACGCCTTCGGCATCGCGGACCGCATCCGGCCGCTCGACGGGCTGAGCCTGACCCGCGTACGGCGGCTGATCGTGCCGCGATCCGCGGTCGTGCGCATGGGCGAGGTGCGGGATCCCGCGACGATCGAGGCGTGCCGCGCCTTCCTTGACGCGCGCATCGCGCCGCGCCTGGACGCCCCGCGCCGCCTCTTCGTCTCGCGCGCCGCGGCGGGCCGGCGGCGCGCGGCGAACGAGGCGCAGGCGATCGCGATCGCGCAACGCAGCGGCTTCCGCGCCGTCATGCTGGAGGAGTTGGGCTTCCTCGACCAGGTCGCGTTGTTCCGCCGCGCGGAGGCGGTGGCGGGCCTGCACGGCGCGGGCTTCGCCAACCTGATCTTCGCGCCGCCGGGCTGCCGCGTGATCGAGATCATGCCGACCGATCCCCAGCGGCCACCGCACTTCGCGAACCTCTCCGCCGGACTCGGCCTGGCGTTCCGTCGCGTGGACGCCGCGGGCGGCTTCCAGTCGAACGACCTCGCGATCGACCTGGCGGGCCTCGAGGCCGCGCTCGCGGCGCTGCCGGGCTGACGAAAGGCGCGGCGACGGCCGCAGTCGTTCCGCGCGTGGCTGCCCGATGCTAGATCGCGCGCGCATGGTCCCCTTCGCCGAGGATGCGCAGGCCTTCCTCCTCGCCGGCGGAAGCGGCTGCCCCGAACTCCTGCCCGCCGACCGCATCGGGAAGCAGGCCGTGTTGTCGCTGCTGCGCCTGGAGCGCAGCGGGGAGCATGGCGTGCTGGTTGCGCCCTCCGGCCATCGCGTCGTCGCACGGCCCGGGGGCCTTCGGCTGAGCCGACACCCGAACCCACCGCGCCTCGCGCATTGGCACGTCGCCGACCGGGGCGACGGCACGGTCGTCCTGTCGCTCGGCGGCGCCTTCCTGCGGGCGGACGCGGAAAGCCGCCTGGTCGCGGCAGGACCCGAAGCCTCCGCCCTCCGCTTCCGCCTGCTCGGCCCGCGGGAGGCGTTCCGGCGCGCGGAGTCGCGCATCGTCGGCAAGCACGGCGCGCCGCAGCCGAACGGCCGCTTCCTGCGCGTCCCGCTGCGGGAGACGCCGGGCGATGCGGACGTCCTGCGGGATGCGCGCGTCATCGCGCTGGACTGGCTCGCACTGATGCCCGGCCGGGCGCGCCGCGATGCGCCGGCGGACCACAACCGGATCCGCGTATGGCGCGGCACCATCGCCTATCCGATGCCGGAGTCTGGCTGGATCGCAACGGCCTGCCTGCTCGGCGGCAGTCCCAACTACTACCACCACCTCGTAGACTACATGCTGAACTGGTTCGATCTGCGCGATCGCGTTGACGCAGCGGTGCCGGTATTGACTCTGCCGCCGGCGCAGCGCTTCCAGGCGGAGATCCTCGACGCCTTCGGCCTCATGGCCCGCGTGCGGCCGGTCGCGCCGCTTGGCGCCGTACGCGTCCGCCGGCTGATCGTCCCGCGGCCCGCCGTGGTCGGGACCGGCGAGGTGCGCGACCGCGCCATCATCGAGGCCTGCCGCGCCTTCCTTGACACCCGGATCGCGCCGCGGCCGGACGCGCCGCGACGGATCTTCGTCTCCCGCGCCATGGCATCGCGGCGGCGCGCGTCGAACGAGTCGGCAGCGATCGCGATCGCCGCGCGCCATGGCTTCGCGCCCGTCGTGCTGGAGGGCATGGGCTTTCTCGACCAGGTCGCGCTGTTCCGCCGTGCGGAGGCGGTGGCCGGGCTGCATGGCGCCGGCTTCGCCAACCTGGTCTTCGCTCCGCCGGGCTGCCGGGTGATCGAGATCCTGCCGAGCGAGCCTTTGCGGCACGGCTATTTCGCCAACCTCGCCGCCGGCCTCGGCCTGCGCTTCGAGCGCGTCGCGGCCCGCGGCGCGTTCCACGCCGACGACCTCGAGATCGACCTCGCTGGCCTGCGGGCCGCGCTTGAGCGCGGCGTGGCCGGCTGAGCGCTACTTCTGCGCCTCCAGCAGCGACAGCAGGCCTTCCAGCAGCTGCGCCGGCGAAGGCGGGCAGCCCGGGATGACCAGATCCACCTGCAGCACGCTGCCGACGCCGGACTCCACGCCGTAGCTGCCCTTGAAGACGCCGCCATCCGCGGCGCAGTCGCCGGCGGCGACGATCCAGCAGGGCTCCGGCGTGCACTCCCGCGTGCGCTCCAGCGCCTCACGCATGTTGCGCGTGACGGGGCCGGTCACCAGCAGCACGTCGGCGTGCTTCGGGCTGGCCACGATGCGCAGGCCGAAGCGCTCCATGTCGTACAGCACGCCGGCCATCGCGTTGACTTCTAGCTCACAGCCGTTGCAGCTGCCGGCGTCCACTTCGCGGATGGAGAGGCTCCGGCCGAGCCGTGCGCGGGCCGTCGCTTCCAGCCGCTCGGCGAGCGCCTGCACGACCTCCTCCGGCGGCGCGGCGAGGCGATCCGTCAGCGGCTTCGAGACCAGGCGCTTCGCGAGCTTGGGCCAGAGCATGTCAGCGCCTATGCGGTCTTGGTGACACGGAGAAGGTCCACGCCCTCGGGGTCGCGCAGAACGAGCTCGGTGCCCGGCGCCACGCGCTCCGCGATCCAGCCGAGGTCGTCCAGCGCCTGCGCGCGCTCGTCATACGCCCAGTGCTCCACGACCTGTCGCCCCGGGCCGGGCTTCACCAGCGTGATGGTGAAAAGCCCGCTCGCGCCCGCGGCCTCGCCCGCCTTCGACGTGCCGCGGCCGCTCATGCTTTCGTGCTCTCAGGCGCCGGGCGGCTGCTCCGCGGCCTTTGCTCGCCGGACGGCCGGCGGACCGCGTTCGCGGCCTCGGCCACCTGCGGTGGCCGCAAGTCGTGCGCTACGACCGCACGCATCACAGGTCGACCCCGCTGTAGGAGCAATTGAAGCTCTTGTTGCACAGCGGGAAGTCCGCGACGATGTTGCCCTCGATCGCGGCCTCCAGCAGCGGCCACTGCAGCCAGGAGGCGTCGCGCGGGAAGACCGCGCGGATCAGGCCCCCGTCGTCGAGCGCCATCCAGGTCAGCACCTCGCCGCGGAAGGCCTCCACCGCCGCGATGCCCTCGCCGCCCTTCTGCGGCAGCGGCGCATGGACCTCGCCGGGCTCGAGCGCGGCCAGCAGCTGGCGGACCAGCGCGATGGAAGCCGGGATCTCGGCCGTGCGGATGCGCACGCGGGCGTCCACGTCGCCCTCGCTCAGCACGGGCATGTCGAGCGTGACGTGGTCATAGGGCGCGTGCGGCAGCGCGCGGCGGGCGTCGAACGCCCGGCCGGAGGCGCGGCCGACATGCCCGCCCGCGGCGAAGCGGGCGCATAGGTCGGGCGGCAGGATGCCGGTGCCGACGACGCGGTCCTGCAGGCTGGCGTGGCTGTCGTAGATCGTCAGCAGCGCCGGCATCTCCGCCTCGATCAGCGCCAATGCGGCGAGGATCGGGCCTTCCGCGCCCGGCGTGATGTCGCGCGACAGGCCGCCCGGGATGACGACGTCCATCATCAGCCGATGCCCGAAGGCCGCGGCATTGGCGCGCAGCACGCGCTCGCGCAGCACGCCGCAGCGCGCATGGGGGTACGCGAATGCCGCGTCGTTGCAGACGAAGCCCCAGTCGCCGACGTGGTTGGCGATGCGCTCGAGCTCCAGCATCGCCGCGCGCAGCAGCACCGCGCGCGGCGGCGCCGCGGTGCCGGTTGCGGATTCCGCGGCCAGCGCGAAGGCGAGGGAATGCGCGACGGTGCTGTCGCCGGAGATGCGCGCGGCGAAGCGGGCGGCGGCGCGCGGCGACTTGCCCGCCATCAGCGCGAGCGTGCCCTTGTGCGTGTAGCCCAGCAGCTGCTCGAGCCGCACGACCAGCTCGCCCTGCACGGTGAAGCGGAAATGGCCGGGCTCGATGACGCCGGCATGGACGGGGCCGACCGGGATCTGGTGCCAGCCCTCGCCCTCGATCGGCAGGAAGCTCGGCTGCAGCGGCGACGGGGGATCGCGCGGCGGCTTCGCGGCCATCGGCGCCGCGCCGGGCCAGCGGCCATGGTCGAGCCAGGGGCGGAGGTCCACCGCATCCTCCGCGACCAGGCCGAACAGGTCGCGGATCGCGCGTTCGAAGCGAACGGCGCCGGGGCGGGCGGGCGACAGCGCGGGATAGCTGCCCTCCGCCGGGCAACTCGCGAGCAGCAGGCCGCCATCCCCTTCGTCCAGGAAGGCCGCATGGACCATCGCGGGCTCCGCCCAGAGCGACAGCAGCGCAAGCGTCGGTTCCTGCGCCAGCGCCTCGCGCAGCGCGGCAAAGTTGGGGCGGGTCAGCAGGAAGCGCTCGAAGGGCTGGCAGCCCTGCGGCGCGCCGCGGCGGATGAGATCCGAAGCGACCCCGGTCATCCCAGCAGCCTAGCACCTTCGCGCAGCAGCGCGGTGAAGGCCGGCGGCGCGGCGAAGCCGAGCAGCGCGGCCAGCGCCAGGTGCAGCCAGATCGGCACCGTCGCCCACAGCAGCCCGCCGCGCACCGCGAAGGCGCCGCCGACGGGATTGTCGCGCGTCGGCTCGCCGAGGCAGAGCGCCTGCAGCGCGCGGACCAGCGCCGCCGTCGCGACCAGCAGACCGAGGCCGAGCGGCACGACCATCCAGGGGAAGCGCGACACCGCCTCGGCGACCAGCGAGAATTCCGACACGAAGAGCGCGAAGGGCGGCATGCCCGCCAGTCCCGCGATGCCGAGCGCGAGACCCCAGCCCAGCGCAGGATGGCTCGACGCCAGGCCGCCGATGTCGGTGACCTTCTGGCTGCCCTTGATCTCCGCCGCCGCGCCGACGGCGAAGAACACCGACGACTTCACCAGCGCATGGCCGAGCAGGTGCAGGATGCCCGCGAGGTTCGCGACCGCGCCGCCGATCCCGAAGGCGATGGCGGCGAGCCCGACATGCTCGATCGAACTCCAGGCAAACAGTCGCCGCGCGTCACGCCGCCGCCAAAGCGAGAAGGCCGCGAGCAGCAGCGACATCAGCCCGAAGCCGATCAGGAAGGGGCCGGCCGCCAGCGTCGCGGGATGCGCGGTGACGATGGATTCCGCGCGCATGATCGCGAGCAGCGCCGCGTTCAGCAGCAGCCCCGACAGCACCGCGCAGATCGGCAGCGGCCCCTCGGCCTCGGCGTCCGGCAGCCAGGAATGCAGCGGCACCAGCCCGGCCTTGGTGCCGTAGCCCACCAGCAGGAAGACGAAGGCGAGCGACAACAGCCCGGGATCGCAGCGCGGCGCCACCGCCTTCAGCGCCGCCCAGGACAGGCCGGGATCGCCGCTGCCCACCACCGGCTGCGCAGCGAGATAGAGCAGGATCGTTCCGAACAGCGCGAGCGCGATGCCGACGCCGCAGAGGATGAAGAACTTCCACGCGGCTTCCATCGCCGCCGGCGTGCCATGCGCACCGACCATGAGGACGGAGGCGAGCGTCGCGATCTCGATCGCCACCCACATCACGCCCATGTTGTCGGAAACGAGGGCCAGGAACTGCGCGCCCATGAAGACCTGGAAGGCGGTGTGGTAGGCGCGGATGCGGAGACTGTCGAAATGCTCGGCGTCCAGCGTGGCGGCGGAGAAGATCGCGGTGGTCAGCCCGACAAGCGCGGAGACCGCGACGAAGGGCAGGTTCAGCCCGTCGGTGCGCGTCCAGCCCTGCTCGCCGTGCTGATGACCGAGCAGCACGAGCGCAATGGCCAGCGAGACCGCTGATATGCCGATGTTGATGTAGCGCCCGATCCCGAAGCGCGGCGGCAGCAGCGCCAGCACGATGGCGCCGAGCCAGGGGAGGAAGACCAGGATCCAGGGCAGCGGCATCATCTATCTTGCGCCCTCAAGCGCCGGGCGCCGGCTTGGCTTCGCGGCACTTGCCGCGACGGCCATTCGGCCGCTCGGCTCGCTGCGCAAGCCGGTTCGCGCGCGTCAGGACGCGCGCTCATGTATCGCCCCTCTGCCGGTCCAGCACATGCGTGTCGAGCGTGTCGAGCTTGTCCCTGATCTGGAAGACGACCACGGCCGCGACGACCGCGACCATCAGCACCAGCGCGGCGGTCGAAAGCTCCACCACCAGCGGCATGCCCGCCACGCCGACCGCGCCCAGGATCAGCCCGTTCTCCAGGCTCAGCAGCCCGATCACCTGGCTGATCGCGTTGCGCCGCACGATCATCGCCAGCATGCCCAGCAGCACGACGGAGAGCGCGATGGTCAGGTCCACGCGCGCCACCGGCGTCGCCCCGCCCGCCGTGACCGGCAGCACCACCATGACGGACAGCCCGACCAGCCCGATCGCGGCGAGCAACGAGGCGCCGACGCCGATCGGCGGCTCCACCGCCTTATGCAGGCCGAGCCGCCCCACGACGAAGCGCAGCGCCACGGGGATCGCGATGGCCTTGGCGCCAAAGGCGATGGCGGCGGTCAGGAAGAGCTCCGGCGCGTGCTGGACATAGCCCTGCCAGGCCGCGGCGGCCGCCAGGAGCCCGCCCTGCACCGCGAAGGCGTTGATCACCGCACCGAGCCGCCGCTCGTAGAGCAGCACGAAGGACAGCAGCAGCACGCCGCCGCCCAGCAGATGCGAGACGTCGTAGGCAGGTGTGCCGAACCCGTTCACGCGAGCCTCGTCGACACGAAGAGCAGGATCGCGCCGAGCAGCCCGAGCAGCATCGCGATGCCCAGGAACTCCGGTACGCGGAACACCCGCATCTTGGCGATCGCGCTCTCGAAGGAGGCCAGCGCCAGGCACAGCACGCCCATCTTCACGACCCAGGCCACCAGGCCCGCGATCCAGCCCAGCGGTGCGAAGCCCGACGGCGCCGTGCCGAAAGGCACGAAGACCGCGGCGATCAGTGCGAGCCACAGGGTCAGCCGCAGCGCCGACGCCGCTTCCCACAGGGCGAGGTGCCGGCCGGAGGCTTCAAGGATCATCGCCTCGTGCACCATCGTCAGCTCGAGATGTGTCGCGGGGTTGTCCACGGGGATGCGCGCGTTCTCCGCCACCGCGACGGCGCAGAGCGAGATGAGCGCGAGAACCAGCGACACGCGCAGCCCGACCGAATTCTCCTGGAAGGTCGCCGCGATCACGTCCAGCGAGGTCGTCCCCGCGAGGATCGCGAAGCACAGCGCGGCGAGGATCAGCGCGGGCTCCGCCAGCGCCGCAAAGGACAGCTCGCGCGCCGCGCCCAGCCCGCCGAAGGCCGTGCCGACATCCAGCCCCGTCAGCGCGATCGCCACCCGCCCGACCGCGAGCAGCCCCGCGATCAGCACGAGATCCGCAAGCGGCGCCAATGCCATGCCGCGCGCGAAGCTCGGCACCAGCGCGATCGCCGCCACCGCCGCGCCGACCGCGACATAGGGCGCGCCGCGGCTGATCCAGGACGCGTTCTCCGCCAGCACCGGCCGCTTGCGCAGCAGCTTCGCGAGGTCCCGCCAGGGCTGCAGCGGCGAGGCGCCGATCCGCCCCATCATCCGCGCCTTCAGCCAGCGGATCACGCCGACGACGATCGGCGCCGCAAGCACCACCAGCGCGACATGCAGCAACTGAGCCAGGATGGCGCCGAGGGCGGTCACGCGCCGGACTCCAGCCACGCGATCAGCAGCAGCAGCGCCACCAGCGTCGCGAAGGGCAGCATCAGGCATTGCCGGATCGACAGGTCGCGCAACCGCTCCGTCCGCGCGATCACCGCGTCCCGCGCCACGGCCAACGGACCGATCAGCAGCGCGTCGGAAAGGTCGTGGAACCCTGCCTCGATCCGCGCCGCGGACACGTCGCCGGGAGGCGGCATCACCACGCCCTCATGCGCCGCCAGCACGGGCTGGCCGAGCATCCGCCGTAGCGGCTGCCCGAGCCCCGCGGCCGAGGGCTGGGTCAGCGGATCGCCGAAGGGCAGATGCGCAGGCGGCGAGGCGAAGCCGCAATCCCAGGCCGGGCCGCGCGCGCTCTCGGGCGCCGCCACCTTCGCCCCCGGGCCACGGCGCTTGACCACGGCCCAGGTGGCGACCCCGGCGGCGGCCAGCAGCAGCGCGAGCCCGACCGGCCAGTAGCTCGCCGCGCCATCGCCGACGGCGACGCCGAAGGCGCCGGCGCGCGCCTCCATGTCCGCGCGCACCAGCACCTGCTGCGCCGGCGCGCCGAGCGCCAGCAGCGCGCCCGGGATGAGCCCGAACACCGCCGTCAGCACCGCGGGGATCGCCAGCGCGATCTTCGCCGCGAGCGGCCCATCCTGGCCGCCGAGTGCCCGCGGCGCGCGCGGCCGCCCGAGGAAGACCAGCCCGAACATCCGCACCATCGCCGCCGCCGCCAGCGCCGCGGCCAGCGCCGCCAGCGCGGTCACCGCCAGCACCAGCAGCTGGAACGGCAGGTCGCCGACCCGCCAGGACGCCAGCAGCGCCTGCAGGAGCAGCCATTCGCCGGCGAAGCCCGACAGCGGCGGCAGGCTCGCCGCGGCGAGCGCGCCGACCAGCACGCAGGCCGCCGTCCAGGGCATCGAATGGATGAGCCCGCCCAGGCGATCGAGGCTGCGCGATCCCCCGCCATGCGCGACCTCGCCCATGCCGAGGAAGAGCAGCGACTTGAACACCGCATGGTTCAGCGCGTGCAGCAGCGCCGCCCCCGCCGCCAGCGCCGCCAGCGGCCCGAGATCGGCCGCCCTCAAACAGGCCGCAAGGCCGAGCCCGATCGCGACCAGCCCCACATTCTCGATCGTGGAGCAGGCGAGCAGCGTCTTGCCCTCCTCCTCGAGGTTCGCACGCAGCGCGCCGAGCGCAGCCGACGCCGCGCCGAGCACGATCAGCGGCACGCCCCACCACAGCGGCTGCGATGGGCCACACAGGTCCAGCAGCAGCCGCGCCGCGACATACAGCGCGACCTTCACCATCGCCGCCGACATCAGCGCCGAGACGTGGCTGGGCGCGGCAGGATGGGCGAGCGGCAGCCAGGCGTGCAGCGGCACCAGGCCGGCCTTCGACCCGGTTCCGGCGACGACCAGCGCAAGCACCAGCGCCGCGCGCCAGCCCTCCGGCGGGCGGGCGCGAATAGCGGCGAAGGACAGGTCGCCGGAGACCGCGAGCAGTCCCAACGCCGGCACCAGGCAGACCGCCGCCAGCGCCGCGAAGACGAGATAGAGCTGCGCCGCGCGGCGGTTCCCGGGCTTCGCATGATCGGCGGCGACCATGGCCCAGCTTGCCAGCGACATCGCCTCGAAGCCCAGCAGCATGGTCAGTCCGTCGGCGGCGATCAGGGTCAGCGCCATGCCCGCCAGGAACAGCGGATAGGCCGTGAGCACGCGCGCCGGCGCCGCACCCTCATGCCCGAGCGCGTACAGCGCCGAGGCTACGGCAGCCAGGCCCAGCAGCAGCAGGAACCAGGCGGACAGCCCGTCCAGCGCCACCATCATCGGCCCGGAAGGCGCCGACAACGGCAGCGGCATCGTCGCGGCTCCGCCCTCGGCCAGCGCCGCCAGTGCCACCGCGACGAAGACCGCCGCCGCCGCCAGCGCACCGCCATGCACGACCGCCGCGCCCCAGCTCAGCCGTGCCAGCGGCGGCGCGAGGAGGGCCAGCAGCACCAGGACGGCCAGCGCGGTCAGGAGGGCCGTCAGCACGGGCGGGAAGGCGCGGTCACGCCCGCCAGACTAGAGTCCGGCCCGCCCGGGCAGAAGGGGCTTGGCGGTTGAAGAACCGTCCATGATGGCGTGTCGGGGGGCTGCCGCTTCCCAAGCGCAGAACCCGGCGCTAAGTGGCGCGCTTCCGGGCCGGGAGCCCGCAGGGAACGCCAAGGGCAGCATGGCCCCTTTCCTCGCCTTCAGCCGCGCGGTGGACGCGATGAACACAGCCTTCGGCCGGGTTGCCGACTGGCTGGTGCTGCTCGCGTGCCTGCTGTCCGCCGGCAATGCCTTCCTGCGCTATGGCATCTCGCTCGGCTCCAACGGCGCGCTCGAGGCGCAGTGGTACATGTTCGCGGGCATGGTGATGCTCGGCGCGAGCTTCACCCTGTTCCGCAACGAGCATGTGCGGGTGGACCTGGTCTATGGCTCCCTCCCTTGGCGGGCGAAGCTCTGGGTGGACGTGCTGGGCCTCGCCTTCTTCCTGTTGCCGGCCATGGCGATGCTGGCGTGGATGACCTGGCCCTTCTTCGTGGAATCCTGGGTGCGGGCCGAGACCTCGTCCTCGCCGGGCGGGCTGCTGCGCTGGCCCGTGAAGGTGCTGATGCCGCTGGGCTTCGCCCTGATCACGGCGCAGGGCCTGTCGGAGCTGATCAAGCGCATCGCGCTCCTGCGCGGGATCGAGCTGCCGGCCGGGCGCATCCACGCGAACTACGAGCGGCCGGAGCAGTGATGGCCGGCCCGGACCTCTTTTTCGGCCGCCAAAGGCGGCCCGCGCACAGCGCAACACCAGTCCCAGGCGCGACAGCGCGTAGGCGCGAAAGCCAAGCCGCGGAGCGGCGCCGGCGCCTGAGGCAAGCTCCATGACCGGTCTTGAAGACATTATGCCGCCGATGATGTTCGGCGGGCTGGTCATCTTTCTGCTGATCGGCTTCCCCGCGGCCTTCTCGCTGGCGGCCGTCGGACTGTTCTTCGGCATCGCGGCGATCGAGCTCGGGCTCTTCCCGCAGGCCTATCTGCTCAACCTGCCGCTACGCGTCTTCAACATCCTCTCCAACGAGCTGCTGCTCGCGATCCCTTTCTTCACGCTGATGGGCGCGATCCTGGAACGCTGCGGCCTGGCGGAGGACCTGCTGGAAGGCAGCGGGCAGCTCTTCGGCAAGATCCCGGGCGGGCTCGCCTATGCCGTGATCATCGTCGGCGCGATCCTCGGCGCGATCACCGGCACGGTGGCCGCGAGCGTGATCGCGATGGGCATGATCAGCCTGCCGATCATGATGCGCTACGGCTACGACATGCGCATCGCGACAGGCGTGATCGCGGCGTCGGGCACCATCACGCAGCTCATCCCGCCCTCGCTGGTGCTGATCGTGCTCGGCGACCAGCTCGGCCAGAGCGTCGGCGACATGTATGCCGGCGCGATCGGCCCTTCGATCCTGCAGGTGCTGCTGTTCCTGGGCTTCATCGCGGCCGTCGCGGTCGTCGCGCCGCAGAAGGTCCCGCCCCTGCCGCCGGAGGCGCTGCTGCCGCGGGACTGGCGGCTCTGGTGGCGCGTCGCGAAGGGGATGGTGCCCTCGCTCGTGCTGATCTTCATGGTGCTCGGCACGATCTTCATGGGGCTGGCGACGCCGACGGAAGCGGGTGCGATGGGCGTGGTCGGCGCCTTCGCGCTGGCGGCGATGAACGGGCGGCTGTCCTGGCCGCTGGTGCGCCAGGCCATGGCGAACACCATGCGCATCACCGCGATGGTGATCTACATCCTGATCGGCGCGACGGTGTTCAGCCTGGTCTTCCAGGGCGTGGATGGCGGCATCTGGATCGAGCACCTGCTGTCCTACCTGCCGGGCGGCGCCACCGGATTCCTCGTCTTCGTCAACGTCTTCATCTTCTTCCTGGCGTTCTTCCTGGACTTCTTCGAGATCGCCTTCATTGTGATCCCGCTGCTCGTGCCGGTAGCGAAGAACCTCGGCATCGATCTCGTCTGGTTCGGCGTGCTGATCTGCATCAACCTGCAGACCAGCTTCATGCATCCGCCCTTCGGCTTCGCGCTGTTCTACCTCCGCGGCATCGCGCCGAAGGAGGTGCGGACGCGCGACATCTACTGGGGTGCGATCCCCTGGCTGTTCCTGCAGCTCGCGCTGGTGGCGGTCGTGATCTTCTGGCCGGAGAGCGTGACCTTCTTCACCCAGCACGGCCCGACGGTGGACCCCTCCACGGTCACGATCGACCTGCCGCCGCCGGTGATCCCCGACAACAACTCGGTGCCGGTGTTCCAGTGACGGATCCCGCCGGCCTCGCGCTGTTCATGGCCCGCGGTCGCTCTGAGTGTGCACGCCGCAGGCGGGCATGAGCAGCATCACGCTGCACCCCATCGGCCATGTCCGCGGTGGACGGACGGAGGTCGCCGACGATGGCTGGGACGCGGTGGAAGCCGAGATCGTGCTGGACCCCGCGCAGCTCGGCCCCGACGCCGCGCTCGGTCTCGACGCCTTCAGCCATGTCGTCGTGCTCTTCGTCTTCGACCGGCTCGATCCGACGACGCTGGAGCGCGGAGCGCGCCATCCCCGCGGGCGGCAGGACTGGCCGCGCATGGGCATCCTCGGCCAGCGCGGCTCGCCGCGGCCGAACCGGATCGGCGTCACGACCTGCCGGCTGCTCGGCGTCGCCGGGCTGACCTTGCGCGTGCGCGGGCTCGATGCGGTGGACGGCTCCCCGGTGCTCGACGTCAAGCCGCACATGACGGGCTTCGACCCCCGCGGCGCGATCCGCGAGCCCGATTGGGCGCGCGAGATCATGCAGGGCTACTGGTAGCTCAGCGCAGCGCCGCGCAATCGTAGCGATACACCTCGCCCGCCGGCCACTTCCCGCCGAGCAGGTTGGGCCCGCTCCGCGGCAGCGGGATCGTCCAACTCGCCGCCACCAGTCCCTCGATGCGGTCCGCCAGGACCAGGTAGTCCAGCCCCGTCTCGCTGCGGCAGATCGCTTCCAGATCGGCACGCGTCGCGGGCCTCTCAGCCGGCGTCATGTTGCCGGAGCAGGTGCCTTCGCGTCGCTGGAAGGCGAAGCGCTCGATCCGTTCCTGGTAGGCGATCGCGGTGCCGCGGAAGAACACCACGCCCGATCCCTGCACGCAGGAGAAGTAGGACGGCCGCTGCAGCCGGAACCACACGAGGTCGAGCCCGCCGTCCCAGAAGACGCCGCCCTCGCGCGGCAGGAAGGCTTCCAGGCTGCGCTGCTCCGCGCCCGGCGTCTCCACAAAGCGCGCCCAGGCCGTGCGCTGGTCGTGGCTGGCCAGCGCGATCATCGGCAGCAGGACGGCACCGGCCAGCATGGCGGCCGCCATCGCGCGCGGCCGGACGGGCGCGGTGGCGGCCGCCAGCAGCGCAACCGCGCCGGCAATCAGCAGCGTGCCCCGCGGCACGGTCCAGGGCAGTTCCTCGTATTGCGCGGCCTGCACCCAGACCGCGAGCACCAGTACCGCCAGTCCCCAGCCCAGCGACAGCACCAGCAGCGCCCGCATGCCGAGCAGCGCCAGGCGCGACGGCGCCGCGCGGCGCCGGTGCAGCAGCACCTGCCAGAACAGCAGCAGCCCCGGCAGCGGCAGCGCGATGAAGAGGCCCGGCGCGACATGCACGCCGACCATCAGGACGGTCAGCACGATGATCGTCGCGCGCTCCATCGGCCGCGCCCAGAAACCTTCGTCGCGCAGCCGCAGCATGGCCGGCACGAAGAGCAGGTTGCCCAGGCAAAGCATCGGCCAGACCGCGCGCCAGGGCTGGCCGGCGATGACGATGTGCAGCTTCGCGATGCCGCCGGCCAGGCCGCTCAGCAGCAGGCCGAGCAGCCCGACCACGAAGGCCGCGCCCAGCAGCGTCCGCGCCTGGCCCGTCAGTGCCAGCAGCAGCGTCACCGTCAGGATCAGCCGCCCGCCGAGCCTGGCATATTCCGCCGCCGACCACTCCGCCAGCATGGCGATCTGCACCGTGCCGCCGACGATCTCCGCCCACTCCGCATCCATCCGGCCGATGCGATCGAGCAATCCGTCGGGCAGCACGACCGGCAGGCAGGCCAGCAGCACGGCCAGCGCGACCAGCGCGCGGGTCAGGCGCGGCAGGCGCGACAGCCACAGCAGCGCCAGCACGCCCACCCCCGGCATCGCGATCAGCGGATGCAGCGACAGCGCCAGCAGCATCAGGAAGACCGGCAACACCCGGCGGCCGCGCAGCGCCAGGCCCCAGGCCGCCATCGTCGCGGCTTCCACCAGCGGGCGGGAGGTCACGAAGGGCTCGCCGTAGCGCAGCAGGGCCAGGTGCCCGAAGGCGTTCGGCAGCAGGATCAGCCCCGCCAGCGACCAGAGCCGCACGCGCGGATCGGGGATCAGCGCCGAAGCCAGCACCCACGCCCCGCAGAGCCACAGCGCCTGCTCGATCGCGAGCATCAGCGCATGCGCGGGCCCCGGCCCGAAGGCCTGGATCAGGGGACCATAGAGGCTCGAGAAGATGGTGAAGCGGTCCTGGCTGCCGAAGGCAAAGAACAGGTCGCGCGCGAAGGCGGCGGGATCGCCCCAGGCGATGGCCTGCGCGGTGTAGAGCTGCGAATCATGGACGATGCCGTGATAGGGCCGCGTCGCCAGCCACATCACCAGCAGCGCAAGGAGCGCGACCGGCTGGCTCAGCCTCGCCGCCGCGGTCCTGTCCGATACGCCGACGGGCAGGGCTCAGACCCGCGCCGGCACCATGCGCCCGCCCTGGTCGGGCGCGTCGCGGCTGGCTTCCTCGTGGTACTCAGCGTCCTGGTTGACGCGCCACACGTCGTAGATCTGCTGCCCCGCCAGGATGTTCCGCGCCGTCAGCATCGCGGTCATCATCGCGTGGTCCTGGTTGTTGTAC
>NZ_JBNXUM010000028.1:0-91271 GCF_050563545.1 Falsiroseomonas sp. HW251 | reverse complement strand
GGTCCGCCAAAAACGATTCGCGATCAACGACTTAAGCTTGAGGGTAAAATCGGCCAACCCTCAAGGTTCGGAGACTCTCCGCTCTCTGCGGCCCGAGTTCCACGCTGATTCCGACCTCGAACCATCAAGGTCTACGCGCAAACCTCGGCCAAACCTGGGCTTCAGCGCCATGCGCCGCCGAGGAGACACAGGTTGTGCAAGACATGAATGGAGCAGCGGTAGGAACCGGGGAACGAAAGTCTCCGGGCTTGTCACCCGGCGAGCGCGGCGGTGCGTCGGCAGGGCATGCGTCGCCGTGCAGGGGCGCCGCACACACTCAGGCGACGGTGACCTGGACCTCGATATTGCCACGTGTCGCGCGGGAGTAGGGGCAGACCTCCGCATGCGCGATGCGGGCGACGACCTCGATCTCCGCCTGGTCGCGACCGGGGACGGAGACCTCCAGCGCGACCTGCAGCCGGAAGAAGCCGTCCGCCGCGCGGCCGATGCCGACATGGGCCGTGACGGAGGACTCCCGGATCGGCGCCTTCCGCTCGCGCGCCACCCGCAGCAGGGCGTTCTCGAAGCACGCGGCGTAGCCGGCAGCGAAAAGCTGCTCCGGGTTCGTCGCGCCGCCGCCGGGGCCGCCGAGCTCCTTGGGATGGGCGAGCGGCAGATCGAGCACGCCGTCCGCTGAGCGGATATGGCCCGCGCGACCGCCGACGGCCGTCGCGCTCGCGGTGTAGAGAACTTCCATGGCGGCGATCCCTACTCTGCCTTGATATTGGCGGAGCGGATGATCGGAATCCAGCGCTCCGCCTCGCTCCGGACGAAGGTCGCGAAGGCTTCCGGCGACCCGCCGACGAACTCGGCGCCCTGCGTGCGCACCAACGTCTCGCGCACCTCGGGCCGGGCCAGCACGGCGTTGAACACCTCGTTGATGCGCAGCACCAGGGCGGGGTCCATGCCGGCGGGGCCGGCGATGCCGTGCCAGGTCGTCGCCTCGAAGCCCGGCAGCGTGGCGGCGATCGGCGGCACGCCGGGCAGCGCGTCGATCGGCTCGCGGTTCGCGACGCCGAGCGCCTTCACCTTGCCTTCCTGGATGAAGGGCAGCGCGGTGGAGACGGAGATGATCGCCCAGTCCGTCTCCTTCGCGACGAGGGCGCGCAGAACCTCGGCGCCGCTGCGGTACTGCACAGCCTCCGAGCGCGCGCCGGCCTGCGAGAGGAACAGCTCGTCCGCGAGGTGCGTCGGGTGGCCGACGGAAGGCGCGGCGTAGGTCAGGGGCTGGCGCGCCGACTTCGCGCGCGCGATCAGGCCGGGGACGTCGCTGGCGCCGAGATCGGCGCGCGTGATCAGCACCAGCGGCAGGTTCACCAGGTGGACGATCGGTGTGAAGGCGCGCAGCGGCTCGTAGGGCAGCGCGGGGATCAGTTCCTTGCCGACCGCGTTCGGGCCCATATCCGCGATCATCAGGGTGTAGCCGTCCGGCCGCGATGTCGCGACCGCGCCGCCGCCGATGGTCCCGCCGCCGCCGGATCGGTTCTCGACCACCAGCGAGGCATTGCCCGCGACCTGCGTGAAGGGCTGGGCGATGACGCGGGCCAGCGTGTCGGCGGCGCCGCCGGGGCCGAAAGGTACGATGAGCCGCACCGGACGGTTCGGCCAGTTGCCCTGCGCGCGGGCCGCGAACGGCAGGGCGGAAGCCGCTACAAGCCCGATCAGATGCCCGAGGTCTCGGCGCGAAAGCGTCATCGTCATGTCCTTCTCCTCCCTTGGGAACATCAGGCCGCGAGCCGGTCGCGCAGCCAGTTGATCACGCCGCCGGCGAGCAGCATGTCGACCTGCCGGGGCGACAGGGCGTGGCGCAGTCGGACCGGCCTGCCCTCCGCGGTGGTCGCAGTGACCTCGGGGCCGGCGCGCAGCGCCGCGTGGAGGCCCGCGAAGCGGAGAGCCTCGCCCGGGCCGAGGCGGTCGTAGTCGGCCGCATCGGCAAAGGTCAGCGGCACCACGCCGAAATTGACAAGGTTCTGCCAGTGGATGCGCGCGAAGGACCGCGCCAGCACGACGTGCAGGCCGAGGTGGCGCGGCGCGAGCGCCGCGTTCTCGCGGCTCGATCCCTGGCCATAGTTGTTCCCCGCGACAATGGCATGCCCGCCAGCCGCGAGCGAGGCGCGGGCGCGCGCCGGATAGGTCGCATCGACGCCTTCGTAGACGAAGCCGCCGAGGCGCGGAATGTTGCTCCAGTACGGCATGACGCGATTGCCCGCCGGGACGATGTCGTCGGTCGAGATGTCGTCGCCGACCTTCAGCGCGACCGGCACGACCAGCGTGTCCGGCACGGCGCCGAGATCAGGGATCGAGGCGATGTTCTCCGTCTTCTCGAGGGGAACGACGTTCGATTCCTCCGGCGGCAGCGGCGGCACGAGCATCGTGATGTTCACCTTCGGCTGCGCCGGCGCGGCAACGCGGGGATAGGGCATGCCGAGCGTGCGCGGGTCCGTGATGACGCCCGTGAGCGCTGACGCCGCCGCGGTCTCCGGCGAGCAGAGATAGACGCTGTCCTCCCGCGTCCCGGACCGGCCGGGGAAGTTGCGCGGCACCGTGCGCAGCGAGATGCGTCCCGTCGCCGGCGCCTGCCCCATGCCGATGCACCCGTTGCACCCCGCCTGGTGCAGCCGGCCGCCTGCTGCGACGAGGTCGGCGACATGCCCCTCCGCTGCGAGGTTCTCCAGCACCTGGCGAGAGGAGGGATTGATGTCGAGCGACACGCGGTCATGCGCCACCCGGCCGCGCATGATCTGCGCGACCACCGCGAAATCGCGGTAGCCCGGATTGGCGGAGGAGCCGATGTAGGCCTGGTAGATCTCGCGGCCCGCGACATCCCGCACTGGCACGACGTTGCCGGGGGAGGAGGGCAGTGCGATCAGCGGCTCCAGCGCGGAAAGATCGAGCACTTCCTCCGCATCGTAGGCGGCGCCGGGATCGGCCGAGAGCGGGGTGAAGTCGCCCTCGCGCCCCTCGGCGCGCAGGAAGTCCCGCACGGCCTCGTCGGCGGGGAAGACGGTTGTCGTGCAGCCCATCTCGGCGCCCATGTTGGCGATGACGTGGCGGTCCATGGCGGAAAGGCTTGTGAGGCCGGGGCCATGATACTCGAAGATCCATCCCGTGCCGCCCTCCGTCCCGTGGCGGCGCAGCATCGCCAGGATGACGTCCTTCGCACTAACCCAATCCGGCAGGGCGCCGACAAGGCGCACGCCGCGCACGCGGGGCATGCGCAGCCGCAGCGGCTCGCCCGCCATCGCCAGTGCCACGTCGGCGCCGCCCGCGCCGAAGGCGAGCATCCCCATTGCGCCCGCCGCCGGTGTGTGGCTGTCGGAGCCCACGAGCACGTCGCCCGGCCGGCCGAAGCGCGCGAAATGGACGGGATGCGAGATGCCGTTGCCGGGCCGCGAATACCACACGCCGAAGCGCCGGCATGCCGAGCGGAGGAACAGGTGCTCGTCCGCATTCATGTGGTCGGTCTGGACGAGGTTGTGGTCCACGTATTGCGCGGCGAGGCCGACCCGCACGCGCTCGAGGCCCATCGCCTCGAACTCCAGCATGGCGAGCACGCCGAGCACGTCCTGCAGGAGGACCTGGTCCACCTTGAGCGCGATCTCCGCATCGGGAACCGGCTCGCCTTCGACGAGGCGGAAGCGGATCAGCTTCTGCGTCAGGTTCAGCGCCATCGGTGGCGTCTCCTCCGGTCTGGCTTTCCGCCATGAACACCACACGCGACGGCGCGGTGCCATGCCCGATACGGCAAGGCAGATTTCGCGCGCGTGCCGCAGCGCGCGGTCACGCGGTCGTGCAGGAGGCCGTCATGGCCGCTCGGACCCGGCCACCCGGCGAGGCGCCGGGCAGCGCCGCCGCGCGGTTCGCGACGGCCACCAGGGCGTCCAGCGCCACGCCCGTCTCCACCCCCATGCGGCTGAACATCCAGGCGACATCCTCGGTCGCGACATTGCCGGTGGCGCCCGGTGCGAAGGGGCAACCGCCGAGACCGCCGAAAGCCGCGTCGAACACCGCGATCCCCGCCCGCCAGGCTGCCGCGACATTGGCGAGGCCAAGCCCGTAGGTGTCATGCCCGTGAAAGGCCCAGCGCGTGCGCCCCCCGAAGCGCGCGAGGCATGCCGAGACCAGTGAGAAGACGTGCTCGGGATCCGCCCGGCCCGTGGTGTCACAGAGCCCGACCTCCACCTCCTCCCGCTGCGCGAGAAGCGCGTCCAGGCGGGAAAGCACCAGCTTCTCCTCCATCCGGCCGTCGAAGGGGCAGTCGAAGGCGGTCGCGAGGTTCAGCCGGACCTTCACGCCCGCGGGCAGGCTCGCGACGATCTCGCCGTAGTCGCGGATGGAGCTCGCGACGTCGCGCCGCACGTTGGACCGGTTGTGCGCCTCGGAAGCGGAGACGACATAGGCGAGGTGGCGGGCGCCCGCCTCCAACGCCAGCGCGACGCCGCGGGCGTTCGGCACCAGAACCTGCGCGTCGAGGCCGGGCAGATGCGCCGTGCGGTGCAGCACCTCCGCGGTGTCGCGGAGTTGAGGGACGGCCTTCGGGTTGACGAAGGACCCGATCTCGATGCGCCGCAGCCCCGCGGCATGCGCGGCCTCGATGAAGGCGACCTTCTCCTCCGTAGGGATGAAGGGGGCGATGGGCTGGAAGCCGTCGCGGGGCGCGACCTCGACGAGCGTCGCCCTCACAGCACGCCCTCCGCGCGCAGCGCCGCAACACGCGCGGTGTCGTAGCCCAGCAGGCCGCCCAGCACGGCGTCGTTGTCGGCGCCGATCGCCGGACCGGTCGAGCGCGGCGCGCCCGGCACGCCATCCACACGCGGGACGATGCCGGGATGCAGCACCGGGCCGAGCAGCGCGTCCTCGACCTCCTGCACCATGCCGCGGGCGCGCATCTGCGGATCGGATGCGATGTCGGCGACGGTGAAGACCCGGGTGTGCGGGATGTCGGCACCGCGCAGGGCCGCTTCCAGCGCCTCAGCCTCCAGCGTCGTGGTCCAGGCGTTGATCAGGCCGTCGAGCTCGCGGGCATTGGCGACGCGCTGCTGGTTGCCAGCGAAGCGCGGGTCCGCGGCGAGCTCCGGCTGGCCCATCAGCGTCGCGAGCTTGCGCCAGAGCGGGTCGGAATTCGCCGCGACCAGCACCCAGATCCCGTCGCGCGAACGATAGGCGTTGGAGGGCGCCGCGGTGGCGATGGCGCCGCCGGTGGGCTGCCGCACCGTGCCGAGCGTGCCGTATTCCGGCAGCGCGCCTTCGAGCAGGGAGAAGACGGATTCCGTCAGCGCGACGTCCACCTCGCCCCCCGCTCCCGTCCGTTCGCGCCGCAGCAGGGCCGCGACGACGCCGAGGGCGGCGTAGATCCCGGCGACGGAATCGCCGATCGACACGCCGACCCGAACCGGCGGCAGGTCGGTCGTGCCGGGGGCGTGGTTGGTCAGGTGCCGCAGGCCGCCGATCGCCTCACCGATCACGCCGAAGGCCGCCTTGTCGCGGTCCGGCCCGTCCTGCCCGTAGCCGGAGATGCGGGCGATCACGAGGTCGGGACGGGCGGCGCGCAGCACCTCCTCGCCGAGGCCCATCTTCGCGAGCTGCCCGGGGCGGTAATTCTCCACCAGCGCGTCGCAGCTCCGGACGAGGTCGAGCACGACCTCGTGCGCACCCGGCTTCTTCAGGTCGAGCGTGATGCAGCTCTTGTTGCGGGCATGCACGCTCCACCAGGGCGCGGAGCCCTTGTGGCGCGCGCCCCATTGCCGCACCGGGTCGCCCGAGGGCGGTTCCACCTTGATGACCTCGGCGCCGAGATCGGCCAGCAGGCGGGTGGCGAAGGGCGCGGCGACGTAGTGGCCGAGCTCCAGGATACGGAATCCCGCAAGCGGCGGGCGGCCCTCGGCCTGGCGGGCGGGCGTGGCGGCTCGGGTCGGGGAGATGTCCATCGGGGCGTCCTCCTGCGTCGTTGCCACGTCTCATGCCGCACCGCGTGTCCGGCGCGCCATGCCCTTTCCGGCAAGGCAGGTTTCGCGGGTGTTGTTTGGCCCGGCGATTCACGCCCTGGCGTGCCCACCTTCGGTGTGCACACTCAGGCCGATCGCGGGCTAGCCCGGCGGACGCGTCAGGTGGGCTATGAGGACGCGGGCAGCGGCCGAGAGCGTCTGTGCTGCCCGGGTGACGATGACGAGGGGACGTGCCGCCCAGGGCTCGGCGAGCGGCCGCAACGCGATGCGCATCGCCGCCGCATAGGGCTGCGCCGCGGTGGCCGGCAGGATCGCGACGCCGAGCCCCGCCTCCACCATCCGCCGCACGCCGTCGAAGCCCGAGACGTTCACCCGCTCATTCAGCGCGACGCCCTGCGCTGCCGCCCGCGCGCGGTAGAACTTCTGCAGGGCCGTCTCCTCGGACTGGCCGACGAAGGGCACGCCGTCGAGATCGGCCAAGGCCAGCTCTCCGCGCCCGACCAGCGCGTGGCCTTCGGGAAGGACCACGACCAGCCGGTCGTCACGCCAAGGGATCACGTGAAGCCCCTCCGCCGGCAGCGTGCCTGAGACGAGGCCGAGATCCGCCGCGCCGGAGGCGACGGCGCGCAGGATGTCCGCGCTGTAGCGCTCCTCCAGCGTCAGGCGGATGCCGGGATGGGCCGGAAGGAAGCCTGCCAGCGCCTCTGGCAGGAAGCCCGAGACGGCGGACATGTTGGCGTGCAGCCGGACATGGCCCCGCTCGCCGGCGGCGAAGGCGTCCATGTCGGCGCCGATCCGGTCGAACAGGTCGAAGAGGCCGACGAGATGCGTCATCAGCGCCTCGCCCGCCGCCGTCGGCGTCACGCCACGGTCGTGACGGCGGAGCAGCGCGGCGCCGAGGCGCTCTTCCAGCTCCACGATGCGGCGGCTGGCCGCCGAGAGCGCGATGGCCTCGCGCTCCGCCGCGGCCGCGATCGACCGCTCCTCCACGGCCGCCCGGAACAGGCGAAGGCTGGTCGGATCCAGGCGGCGCGCGATCGCGGCGCCGCGCAGCGTTCCGTGGCGGGCAGGCGGAAGGGGTTCGGGCGGCGTAGGCACGGCTGCTACCGGAAGCACATGCGCAGGAAGCCTTCAGACGGTCCGACCGCCATCCACCGGCAGCACGACTCCGGTGATGAATTCCGCTTCGTCCGACGCCAGATAGAGACACGCATTCGCGATGTCGTCCGCCTCGGAAAGCCGCCCCAGCGGCACCGTGGCGATGAACCTCGCCCGGTTCTCGGGCGTGTCGGGCAGGCCCATGAAGGCTTCCAGCAGGCCGGTCGCGCCCATCACCGGAGCCACGCAGTTCACCCGGATGCGGTCGGGCGCCAGTTCGACGGCCAGCGACTTGGAGAGCAGGTTCACCGCGCCCTTCGTGCTGTTGTACCAGCTGAGCCCGGGCCGGGGGCGGATCCCTGCGGTGGAGCCGATGTTGATGATGGAGCCGCCGCCCTGCCCGCGCATGCTCGGGACAACCGTGCGCGTCATGTGAAACAGCGACTTCACGTTGATCGCGTAGACGCGATCGAACTCCTCCTCCGTCACCTCCATCAGCGGCTTGTTGCGGTGCGTCCAGCCCGCGTTGTTCACGACGATGTCGAGCCGCCCGCCATGCGCCACCGCGCGCGCGACCGCGGCTTCCGTGTCGGCGCGCGAGGTCACGTCGCCACGGACCGCGACCGCCGCCGCGCCGATCGAGGCGGCGACGTCGCGCGCGCCTGTCTCGTTCAGGTCCATCAGCGTGACCTTCGCGCCTTCCCGCGCGAAGCGACGCGCGATCCCGGCGCCGAAGCCCGAAGCTGCGCCGGTGACCAGCGCCGACTTGCCCGCGAGACGCATTTGCCCGTTCCTTCCCTGTCTCCGTCGTTCAGCCGTGCTTCGTGATGATCGTCTTCAGCGTGGTGAACTCGTAGAGCGCCTCGAATCCCTTCTCGCGGCCATGGCCGGACTTCTTCATGCCGCCGAAGGGCAGCTCGATCCCGCCGCCGGCGCCGAAGGCGTTGATGTAGACCTGGCCGGCACGGATCTGGCGCGCGACGCGCAACGCGCGTCCGCCGTCGCGTGACCAGACGGCCGCCATCAGGCCGAACTCCGTGTCGTTCGCGCTTCGCACGGCATCGGCCTCGTCGTTGAAGGGCAGCATCGCCAGGACGGGGCCGAAGACCTCCTCGCGCGCGAGCTGATGACCGCCCGGCACCGGACCGTAGAGGCGCGGCGGCACCCAGAAGCCGCCCTCGGGCGAGCCCTCGGCGACCTTGCCCTCTGCCAGCAGCCTGATGCCGTCCTGGCCGGCGCGTGAACAATAGCCTTCGATGCGCGCCTTCTGCCTCGCGCTGATCACGGCGCCCAGGTCGAGATCCGCCTCGGGCGTCCCGGCGGTGAGCGTGCCGAAGCGCTCGACCAGGCGCTCGACGACGGCATCGAAGACTGCGCGCTCGACCAGGAGCCGCGAACCCGCCGAGCAGGTCTGGCCGGCATTCTGCACGATGGTCGCGGCGATGACCGGCAGCGCGGCATCGAGGTCGGCATCGGCGAAGACGACATGCGGTGACTTGCCGCCGAGCTCCAGCGTGCAGCCGATATGGTTGCGCGCTGCCGCGGCCTGCACGAGCGTCCCGACCTCCGGGCTGCCGGTGAAGGAGAGGAAATCGAGGCCAGCATGCGCCGTCAGCGCCGCGCCCGCTTCCTCGCCGAGGCCCGGGACGATGTTGAGCGCGCCCTCCGGCAGGCCGGCCTCCGCCGCGAGCTCGGCAAGGCGCAGCGGCGTCAGGCAGGCCTCCTCCGCGGGCTTCATCACCACCGCGTTGCCGGCCGCCAGCGCCGGCGCGGTGGTGCGGCCGAACATCTGCGCGGGGTAGTTCCAGGGGATGATCACGCCGCAGACGCCATGCGGCTCGCGTTCGGTCGCGACGAAGAAACCCGGCAGGAAGGGGATGGTCTCGCCGTGCAGCTTGTCGGCGCCGCCGCCGTAGAACTCGAAGTAGCGCGCGCAGGCCACGATGTCGGCACGCGCCTGCTTCATCGGCTTGCCGGTGTCGCGCGCCTCGAGCGTGGCGAGCTCCGCCGCATTCTCCTCGATCAGGCGCGAGAGGCGGGAGAGGATGCGCCCGCGCTCGAAGGCCGGCATGCGGCCCCAGGCGCCCTCCATCGCGGCGCGCGCCGCGGCGACCGCGGCGTCGACGTCCTCGGCCGTGCCGGCGGCGATGGCGGCGAAGGCGCGACCGTCGGAGGGCGACAGGACCGGGATGGTCCGGCCGGCGGCGGCGGGGCGCCAGCGGTTGCCGATGAAGACACCCTTGGCCGCCGGGTTGGGGGGAATCGCGTTCATGCCCGGTTCCTTTCAGGCTGGCTGGGCGAAGGCGGTCTCGTGCGCGATCTCGCCGCGCTCGATCACGTAGGTCGTGTCCACGAGCGGCGTCAGCAGCTGCGGATTGCTCTCCGTGACCAGCACCGCGACGTCGGGGAAGGCGGTCGGCAGCCCGCGCAGGGCCTCCGCGTAGCGAAGCGCCAGCGCCGGGGCGAGGCCCTGGAAGGGCTCGTCGAGCAGCACCGCGCGCGTGCCGACCATCAGCGCGCGGCCGAGCGCCACCATCTTGCCCTGCCCGCCGGAGAGCCCCGCGGCCCGGCGGTCCGCCAGCGTCCGTAGCTCCGGCAGGAAGGCGAAGACGGCGTCGAGCCGGTGCGCGACCTCGGGCTTCGTCAGGCCCTGCACCTGGGCCGGCAGCTCCATATTCTGCTGCACCGTGAAGGGGCCGAAGAGGCGGCGCTCTTCCGGCGCGTAGCCGATGCCGAGCCGCGGGCGGTGATGCGCGGGCACGCCGGTCGCATCCTCGCCGGCGATCAGGACGCGGCCGCCACGCAGCGGCAGCAGCCCCATCAGCGCGCGCAGCGTCGTCGTCTTGCCCGCGCCGTTGCGCCCGATCAGCGCGACGCGCCCGCCGGGGGGCAGCGTGAGCGACACGCCCCGCAGCACGGGCGCGCCGGCGATGTCAGCGACCACGGACTGCAGCTCAAGCATGGGCCGCCACCGCGCCGGTCGCACCCGGCCGCTCGATCCCGATGACGTCGCGCTGCACGGCCGGATCGGCGAGGATCTGCGCCGGCGGGCCGAGCGCCGCGATCTTGCCCTGGGACCACACCGCGACCCGGTCGGCGAAACGCTCCACCACGTCCATGTCGTGCTCGACGAAAACCGCCGTGACGCCGGCGTCGCGCAGCACGCGCGCCAGCGTCTCCACCACCGCCATCTTCTCCGATGCCGCGACGCCGCTGGTCGGCTCGTCCATCAGCAGCACGCGCGGCTTCAGCGCGACGGCCATGGCGATGTCCGCGAGCTTCCGCGTGCCCTCGTTCAGGGCGTCGGCGCGTTGCGCCGCGACAGGCAGAAGGCCAAAGCGGGCCAGCAGCTCGCGCGCCTCGTCCCGCCAGGCCGGGCGCAGCAGCGGCGCGAGCGGCGACCAGATCCCCTCGCGCGACGCGACGGCCAGCGCCGCATTCTCCTCCACCGTGTGCTCGGAGAAGAGCTGCGGCAGCTGGAAGGAGCGGGCGATGCCGCGGCGGACGATCTCGCGCGGCTTGCGGCCGGTGATGTCGGCGCCGTCGAAGGTGATGGTGCCGCCCTGCGGGCGCAGGTAGCCCGTGGTCATGTTGATGAAGGTGGTCTTGCCGGCGCCGTTCGGCCCGATGATGGCGAGGAACTCCCCCTTCATCACGGCGAGGTCGATGCCGTCCGCGGCTTTCACGCCGCCGAAGGCCAGGCGCAGCCCGCGGGCTTCCAGAAGGACGCTCATGCCATGCGCCTCCGCTGCAGGCGGCCCGAGATCAGGCCCCAGATGCCGCCGCGCGCGAACAGGATGACCAGCAGCAGCACCGTACCCAGGATCATCTGCCACATGTCGGCGACGGTGGCGGCGGCATAGACCCGCACCAGCTCGTAGGTGACGGCGCCCAGGAAGGGGCCGAGCACGCCGCCCGCCCCGCCGAGGATCGCGATGAAGACGAGCTCGCCCGAGGAGGTCCAGTAGGCCAGCTGCGGCGTGACGTGGCGCGTGCTCATCGCGATCAGCGCGCCCGCGCATCCCGCCATCAGGGCCGACAGCACATAGGCGGCCAGAAGCACGCTGCGGGGCGAGACGCCCATGAAATCCAGCCGCGTCTCCCGCGTCTTGATGGCCGCCAGCGCCTGGCCCATCGGCGACGCCAGGTAGATCCGCGCGAGGACGCCGAAGCCGAGCGCCAGCGCCAGCGCGATGCCGAAGATCGTCCATTCGTAGCTGCCGCGATCCAGCGCCAGCCCGGCCACGGTCAGCGGCTGCACCCGGATGCCGTCGGTGCCGCGGGTGAGCTGGTAGAACTTCTCCAGCACGGAGTAGAACACCATGCTGAGGGCCAGATTGAGCATGCCGAAGAAGATCTCCCGGTAGCGGGAGACGAAGAGGCCGATCAGCGCGCCCGCGACCGTTGTCGCCAGTGCCGCGGCGGGCAGCAGCAGCGCCGCGTCCGGCAGCGCAGGTGCGAGGAAGGCGACGGCATAGGCGCCGAGCGCCACATACATGGCGTGGCCGAAGCTGACCTGGCCGGCGCGCAGCAGCAGCATGATGCCGAGCACCGCGATACCCTTGGCGAGCGCCAGGGTCAGCACGAATTTCAGCCACGGGGTCGTCGCAGACGCTGCAATCAGGGCGGCGGCGCCGAGCAGCGCGAGCAGCAGCTCGAGACGGCGGTCGGTCATATCCGTCGCGTCTCCACCACGCCGAACAGCCCCTGCGGCCGGACGAGGAGCACGGCGACCATGATGAGGTAGGGGACCACGACCTCGAGCTCCGGCTCGAAGGTGATGGCGATCGAGCGGCCGATTCCGATCATCAGCGCGGTGAGCGCTGCGCCCTCGACCTGGCCGAGGCCCGCGGTCGCGACCACCGCGAAGGAGAGGACGATGGTGGAGGCGCCGATGCCCGGCACGAGCGACGCCGTCGGCACCGACAGCGCGCCGCCCAGCGCGGCCAGCATGGCGCCGAAGGTGAAGGTCAGCAGGTAGACCTTGCGGGCGTCGATGCCCATGGCGGTCGCGGCCTCGCGGTCTGTGGTGACGGCAATGATCACGCGGCCGGTCAGCGTCCGCCGAAGGAACAGCACGAGCCCGGCGAGAGTCGCGATCGCGACACCCGGCAGCAGCAGCACCTGGTAGACGTTGTACGGGATGACGTCCCCGCCGAAGGGAACATCCACCGTGCCCATCAGCGACACCGGGGCGTTGAAGGCCACGGGCTGCACGCCCCAGACGAGCTTCTGCGCGTCCTCGAGGATCATGAAGAGGGCGAAGGTGACGAGGAGCTGCAGCACCGGCTCCTCGGTGTAGATGCGCCTCAGCAGCAGGCGCTCGACCAGCGGGCCGATCACCGCGCCGACCAGCACCGCGGCGAGCAGCAGCGCGAGCAGGGAGGCCCATCCGGGCAGCCCCGCGGAGGCCGCGAGGAGCCCGATGGATGCCGCCGCGTAGCCGCCGATGGCAAACAGGCTGCCATGCGCGACGTTCAGCACGCGCAGCACGCCGAACACGAGATTGAGCCCGACGGCCACCATGAAGATCAGCGCGGCGCTCGCGATGCCGTCCAGCAGCGCGAGGCCGAGCAGCGGGCCATTCTGGTCGAACCACTCGCCCATGCCGCGGCGCCGTCCCGCTCAGCCGGCCGGGCGGATCGGGTCGGGTACGCGGCTGACCAGGTCGGGCGTCAGCGTGCGCAGCCAGGTCACGCTGTTCTGCCCGGCCGGCGTCGTCACCATCTCCGGCGGGAAAAGGACCATGTTGTCCATCACGGCGAAGGGGAAGCGCTCCGTGTGCACCGTCGTGCCGACCAGCTGCGGCTCCAGGCCCTGGCCATCCTCCCGGATGCGCATGCGCGCAGTCGGCGAGTCGAACTCCAGCCCCTTGAAGGCGGCGGCGAGCTGGGCGTCAGAGGGCCAGTTGCCGCCATTGGCCTGGATGGCCTTCGCATAGGCCGCGCGCAGCGCGCTGAAGGCCTGCGCCATGTGGTAGGTCGGATAGATCGGATAGGCATTGAAGCGGCGGCGGTAGCCCTCGACGAAGCGCTGCAGCGCCTGCGGGTTCGCGGGGCGCGGATGCTGGTGCCAGTGGTCACCGCGGCTGCCGACGATGTGGCCCGCGGGCAGGCTGCGGCCGACGCGCTCGAGCGAGGATTCGGCCAGCGGCAGGACGAAGGTGGAGCGCTCGAACAGGCGCCGCTCGCCGGCCTGGCGGATGAAGGTGTCGAGCTCGCCGCCCCAGCTCGTGCTGAGGATCACGTCGGGCCGGAGCGCGAGCAGCCGCGTCACCTCGGCCGAGAAGTCGGTCGCACCGAAGCGGGGGAAGAGCTCCGCCACCACCCGCGTGCCGGGCTTCAGCGCGTCCATGCCGGTCTTCCAGATCTCCCAGGAATCGCGGCCCCAGGCGTAGTCCTGGTTCAGCACGGCGATGCTGCGGAAGTCGGGCTTCGTCTTCAGGAGATACAGCAGCGGCGCCAGCACCTCTGGCGTCGCATTCGCCTGGGTGCGGAAGGCGTAGGTGTAGCTCTTTTCCTCGAAGACGCGCTGCGTGCCGCAATCCCAGAGCAGCGTGACCTTGCGCAGCTCCTCGCCGAGCGGCGTGCAGGCCAAGCAGGAGCCCGAGGAGATCGAGGCGAACATCACGTCCACCCGCTCGTTCTGCACCAGGCGACGGAACTCGCCGACGAGGTGGTCCACGCCCGGCCCCTCGTCCACGAAGAAGAGCCGGACCGGCACGCCGCCGATGCCGCCCTCGCGGTTGATCTCCTCGGCGAGCATCTCGGCGGCGTTGCGGCCTGGCACGCCGAAGACCGAGGGCGCGCCGGAGAGGAAGGTGGTGATGCCGATCTTGATCTCCGACGGGCGCTGGGCCGGGGCCTGCGCCGACAGGCTGGCGGGCAGCAGGACCGAGCCGAAGCCCGCGGCAAGGGCCTGGCGGCGGCTGAGCTTGAACGGTGAGGACATGGACGTTCTCCCTGAGGAATGGCCGGCCGTGATGCCGGCACGTTGGACCAACGGATCAGCGGGTCACGCGGCGGCTCCGCGGGCATCGAATTCGCGGCGGATCGCCGCTCCGTGGGCGTCGACCGCGGGCACCCGCCCAAAGGCCGGCTCCTCGCCAACAATCTCGGCTGCCGGCGCGATGACCTCGACGACGCCTTGCGGCGTGTCGTAGCTGACCTTGCGCAGCTGCGGATGCGCGATCAGCCCGTCGATGTCGTTGAGCCGTCCGAAGGCCACCTCGGCCCCCTTCAGCCGCTCTGCCGCCTCGGCCAGCGTCAGCTGCGCGAAGCAGGCGGCGATGCGGCCGTCGAGGTCGGCGCGGTTGCGCACCCGCGCCGGGCCGTCCTCGAACAGGGGATCGGTGGCGAGCGCCGCGTCACCCAGCACCTCGGCGCAGAAGCGCGCCCATTCCCGCTCGTTCTGGATCGAGATCAGCACGAGGCCGTCGCGCACGCGAAAGACCCCGTAGGGCGCGATGGAGGGATGCGCGAGCCCCGGGCGGGGCGCGATCTCCCCGCCGTAGCGGCGCTGCAGGAAGGGCACGTTCATCCAGTCCGCCATGCCGGAGAACAGCGAGACCTTGATCGCGCGCCCCTGTCCCGTGCGCGTCCGCGCGTAGAGCGCCTGGAGGATCGCGGCATGCGCGTTCATGCCCGCGGCGATGTCGCAGACGGAGACGCCGACCCGGGCGGGACCCGTGGCGTCGCCGGTGACCGAGCAGAGGCCGCTCTCGGCCTGCACGAGCAGGTCGTAGGCCTTGAGGTCCGCGAGTGGGCCGCTCTCGCCATAGCCCGAGATGTCGCAGGTGATCAGCCGGGGGTGACGCGCGCGCAGCGTCGCGGAATCCAGGCCGAGGCGGCACAGCGCGCCGGGCGCGAGGTTCTGGATGAAGACGTCGGCGCGCGCGGCGATGCGCTGCAGCACCTCAAGGTCGTCCGGATTCTTCAGGTCAAGCGCGATCGATTCCTTGCCGCGGTTGAGCCAGACGAAGTAGGTGCTGAGCCCCTTGACGTGCCGGTCGTAACCGCGGGCGAAGTCGCCCTCCCGCCGCTCCACCTTGATCACGCGGGCGCCCGCATCGGCGAGGCGGCAACTGCAATAGGGTGCGGCGACAGCCTGCTCGACCGCCACGACCAGCACGCCGCTGAGATCCGACATGCGCTTCCTCCCGGCCCAAGCCGTCGCACGCCGCGGGTGCAGAAGGGAAGACTGCAAATTTGGACAACCCTATAGGCGTAGCCTATAGGTGCGCAGAGTGACCTCCCTGGCGGCAGCGATGGACCTCAAGCAGCTGCAATACCTGCAGGCGATCGCGGAGAGCGGGAGTTTCTCGCGCGCGGCGAAGACGCTTGGTCTGGCGCAGCCCTCGCTCAGCCAGAGGATGCGCGACCTGGAGAGCGAGCTGGGTGGGGAGCTGTTCCTGCGCGGCAGCTTCGGCGTACGCCTGACGGACCTGGGCACGATGGTGGCTGGCCATGGCGTCGCGATCCTGCGCCAGGTCGAGCAGATCAGGGCGACCGCGCGGTCACAGACGAACGACCCGGCCGGCGAAGTGGCGCTCGGCCTACCGACCACGGTCGCGCTGCACCTGACCGTTCCCATCGTCCGTGAGGTCAGCCGGCTCTATCCGCAGATCCGACTGCGCGTCATCGAGAGCATGAGCGGATACCTGCAGGAATGGCTGGGTTCAGGCCGCATCGACTTGGCTGTGCTCTATCGCGTGGACGGCGCGCCCGGACTCTCCATCACGCCGATTCTGACGGAGGATCTGTACCTGATTGGTGCGCGGGCCGGTCACGAGGACGACGGCTCCTCGATTCCAATGGCGAAGGTTGCGACGCTGCCGCTCGTCCTGCCGAGCCGCGAACACGGATTGCGGCAGAACATCGAGGCGGCGGTCGCCATCCCGGCCTTCGTGCTCAACGTCGTCGTGGAGGTGGAGTCCCTCGTGCAGATGAAGGAGCTCGTGCGTGGGAGCGAACTGCTCACGATCCTTCCTTTTGCGGCGGTGCGACAAGAGATACTGGACGGCAGCCTGATCGCGCGGCGCATTGTACAGCCGGTGGTGCGCCGTCCGGTCGCGCTGGCGGTGTCTGCCGAGCGGCCCCTGAGCCAGGGCGCTCGACGCGTGGCGGAGATAGTCGGGACGCTTCTTCGTCACGCGCTTACCGGGCGGCCAGGGCGCTAGCGCGCTCGCTCAGTCGGGTTCGCGCGAGGGCAGCAGCCATTCGGGCTCGCGCTAGTATAACCATTCGACAGGGTGGTACGGCGTCTGTGCGGCACCGGCGCCGAAGCCGCTCTGCAGGTCTTCTTGGCGCGCCCTCGCCGTCAGGGTGCTCATCGCTGCTGGCGTCGCTGCGCCCTCTCGCCAGTCTTGTCCCGACTTCTGCTATCTGCCGAGGCATGGCCGCGGCCATGCCTATTAGGTTCTTCAGATCGGGATTGACCCCGAGCATACAACAGTGACCGGCAGGGCGGCCTACCGCTCCCGCATCAGCCTGAACATCAGCGCGGCCAGCGAGCCGACCATCAGCAGCAGCATGGTGGAGATCGCCAGCGCCGCGCCGTGATCCAGCATGCCGAAGGCCTCATGGTAGCCACGGTGCATCAGCACGTCCGTCCGCCCGTTCGGCCCGCCCTGTGTGATGATGTAGATCGGCGCGAACAGCAGAAAGTTCGCCACCGTATCGGCCACCAGCACGAAGAGGAAGGTGCGCACCATCTGCGGCACGACCACATGCCGCAGCCGCTGGAAGTAGCCGGCCCCGTCGATCCGCGCTGCCTCCAGGGTCTCCCGTGGGACCGCAAGCAGTCCAGCCAGCAGGAAGATCATCCAGTAGCCGCACCCTTTCCAGGAGGCGAGCAGCATCAGCGACCACAGCGCCTGGTCCGGATTGCGGAAGAAACCGAAGCGCCCGAGCCCTGCCGCTTCGGTCAGCAGGTTCAGCACGCCGAGCGTCGGGTCCATCAACACGATGAAGATCAACGATGCTGTAGCGAGGCTGATGCAGTAGGGCAGCACGAAGATGGTGCGGAACGCCGCGAGGCCGGGAAAGCGTTCGAGCACCAGCAGGGCCATGACAAAGGAGAAGCCGACCTGCGCCGGCGTGATGATCGCGTTGAACAGGATCGTCACGCGCAGGCTGTTCCAGAATTCCGGCGTCGCGACGAGCGCGCCGTAGTTGGCCAAGCCCGCGAAGACCCGCTCGCCCGTCAGCGAGGTCGTCATCAACGAGCCGCCGGCCGAGACGAAGATGGGTGTCACGCGGAAGGTGACGATGCAGGCGAGCGCCGGCAGGATGAAGGCCAGCGCCACCCAGGCCGGCACCTTGAACCGGCCGGTCATTTCAGGCCGGCCCCCGCCACCGACGCCACATAGTGCCGCTGCAGAGCGAGGAAGGGCAGGACCGCCACCACCGTCACGAGCGTCGTGCCGGCCATCATCGCCCCCCAGTCATTCGCCTCCGCGGCGGCGGACCGCGCGATGGAGAGTTGCGCGACAACATTCTCCGGACTGCTGATCACCACGAGCGGCCAGAAGAACGCTTCCCACTGGTGGACGAACATCACGAGGCTCGCCCCCGCGACCGTCGGCAGAGAGAGCGGCATGGCGATCCGGGCATAGATCGTGAGCCAGCCCGCGCCATCCACTCGCGCCGCCTCGATCAGCTCGCGCGGCAGGTTGCGGAAGAAGACGACGAAGAGGAAGACGATCACCCCGTTGCCGACCTCCACCAGTATCAGCGCCCAGAGGGTGTCGTTCAGGCCGATGGCGCGCACCACGGCATGCAGCGGCAGCACGATCGCCTCGAAGGGCATGAGGAAGGAGACGATGACGAGCGCGAAGGCGAGCCGCCGCAGCGGGAACTCGAACAGCGCCAGCGCGAATCCGGCCAGCGAATTGAACAGCACGCCGAGCACGAGCGTCGCCGCCGCGACGATGCCGCTGTTCGCCATGGCGCGCGGCAGGTCCCCCCGAAAGACCTTTGCATAGTTCTGCACCGTCCATGCCTCCGGGATGAAGCTGTGCCAGGAGAGTACGGAGGCGTGCCGGAAGACCTCGCTGTTGGCGCGAAAGGAGGTCATCGCCATCCAGACCAGCGGGAACAGCATCACCGCAGCGACCGTCAGCAGGGATAGGCCGCGTGCCACGAACAGCAACCAGTTCCGCCGCCGCATATGGTCCCTTCCCCCGATCGCGTCGCGCCATGATCCGGCGCTTGCCGCGCTGCCGCAACCGTCTCATCATCCCGCCCAACCGGCATTCGGAGGAGGCAGTGCAATGCGATTCACGCGGAGGGAAGCGCTTGGCGCCGGTTTGGGCCTCGTGGTTGCGCCGGGTGTGGCGCGCGCGCAGGATCCAGGCCTTTCGGTCCTCTTCAACGCCTTCGCCAACAACGCGATCGCGCCGCTCTTCGACCGCTACCGCCAGGCCCGGCCCGGCCAGACGGTCCGGTTCGATCTCCACCCCTTCGGCCAGCTTCTACAGACCATCGAGGTCCGGCTGGAGCCCCGCACGCCGGAGCCCGACGTCTTCTCGGTGGATGGGCCGCTCACGGCCTCCTACGCCGTGCGCAACCACCTGATGGATCTCGGCCCGCATCTCGACTGGTCGAAATTCACCCAGGCCGCCGTGGACCAGGCAACGGTCCGAGGCACGCGCTTCTCGGCGCCCTTCGTCTCTTCCTCGCCGGTGCTGTTCTACAACCGCGCTGTCCTGGAGCGCTCGGGGATCGCGCCGCCGGACGCGGACGTGACGAAGCGCATGAGCTGGGAAGAGATCATGGAGAACGGGCGGAAGATCACCCGCGACCAGCCCGGCACCTTCGGCTTCCTCTTCGAGCAGACCGACAGGCCCTATCAGATCTTCCCGTTGATCCAATCGCTGCGCGGCGAGACGATCTCTCCCGATGGCCTTTCGGTCGCCGGCCGGCTGGATGGCGCGCCGGCGGTGCGTGCAATGCAGTTCTACCAGGACATGTACACCAGCGGCGTCTCGCCGCCTGCCATGTTCGACATTCCGCTGGCGCAGGAGCTCTTCGGCAACGGGCGCGTCGGCTATTTCGTCGGCGGCACCTTCATGGTCCAGCTCGCCGCGCAGCGCTTCCCCAACCTTCAGTACGGCGTCGCGCCGCATCCGTCCTTCCGGGACGGCGTGCCCGTGACGCCGACCGGCTCCTGGCATATCGGCATCAACCGGCGCAGCCGGCGCGTCGAACCGGCGCTCGACCTGGTGCGCTGGATGGTGAGCGACGAGATCGGGCGTGTCTGGTTCGACATGTTCCCCTACCCGCCCGTGCAGAAGGCACTGTGGCAGGACCGGATCTTCGTCAATGATCCGATGTGGCGCATCGTCGCCTACGAGCAGGCCAATACCGCCATGGTGCGGCCGCAGACGCCGGGCTACCGCGAATACGAGGACCTGTTCCGTCAGGCGCTGCGTGACATCATCGGCGGCGCCAATGTGCAGGAACGGCTGACGGCGACGGCGCGGCAGATCGACCAGCGGCTCGCCCGCTACCGGAGCTGAGCGGATGGTCGTCGCGCTTGATTGCGATCCCGGCCATGACGACGTGGTCGCCATCCTCTATGCCGCGCGGCATCTCGATCTCCGCGCGGTCACGGTGGTGGCGGGCAATGCCCCGCTGACGGAATGCACCGCGAACGCGCTGGCGATGACGGAGGCCGCCGGCATCCCGGTGCCGGTCTATGTCGGCGCCGCCGGGCCGATTGTCGGCAAGCCCGCGCATGCGCCTCAGGGCCATGGGCCGAGCGGCCTCGGTGGCGCCGACCGGCCGGCCTACACGAAGAAGCCCGAGCCCGGCCGCGCGGTGGACGCGCTGCTCCGCCTCGCCGACCAGCATGCCGGCAAGCTCCGCATCGCGGCCGTCGGGCCGCTGACGAACATCGCGCTCTGCCTGCTGATGGAGCCGGGCTTCGCCGATGCGGTGGCCGAGGTCTCGATCATGGGGGGCGCGGTCGGCACGGGCGGCACCACTCCGGCGGCCGAGTTCAACTTCTTCGCCGATCCCGTCGCCGCGCGCATCGTGCTCGAATCGCGGTTGAAACTGCGCGTGGTCGGCTACGACATCACCAAGGATGTCGGGCTGCGCGCCGAGGATATCGCGCGGCTCACCGGCAGCGGGAAGCGCCTGCCGGCGCTGCTTGGCGCGCTGCAGGATTTCTATCGCGCCCGCCACCACGAGATGTTCGGCCGGATCCACGCGCCGCAGCACGACGTGCTGGCGGTGATCCCCTGGGTGGAGGATGGCGCCATCACCTACCAGCAATGCTCGGGCACGGTCTGCACCGAATCCGGCCCGATGTGGGGGATGAGCGTCTTCGACATCCGCGGCCGGCGCGACGCCACCGCGCCGCAGAACATCGCGCTGGCCCGCCACGCCGACCGCGACCGGATCATCGGCTCGGTGATGGAGGCGTTGCTGAGCTATCCGTAGCAGGCTGCGGGAACTCGCGGCGGAAGATCCTGGGCTCCTTGGTCGGCGGGGCGGTGGGCTGGCCTAGGTGGGTCGGCCTGGTGCCAGGCGTGCAACCGGGGGCGCAGCCCGTCCTCCTCACGCCGCAAGCGCCGCCTTCACCCGGTCCGGCGTGAAGGGCAGCGCGTTGAGCCGCTTGCCCGTCGCCGCCAGCACCGCGTTCGAGATCGCCGGCGCCACCGTGCCGAGCCCGAGCTCGCCCCCAGGCAACGGCACCTCTCCGCTGCGGATCACGCGGATCTCCACCGCCGGCGCCGCCGAGGCCCGCAGGATCTCGTAATCCGTGAAGTTGTGCTGCTGCACGGCGCCGTCCCTGTAGGTCACGCGCTCCGTCAGCGCGCTGGACACGCCCCAGAGCAGCGAGCCCTCGACCTGGCGCGCCAGGTTGCGCGGCTGCACCGGCAGGCCGGCATCGGCGGCGCACCAGAGCTTCACCACGCGCAGCTGACCATTGCTTCGGTCGATGGCGACTTCGGCGACCGTCGCCGCCATGGATTCACCGAGCTGCGGCAGGCCGAGCTTCGCGAAGCCGATGCCGAGACTCGAGCCCTCGCGCCGCCGGCTCCATTCGGCCATCGCGGCCGCGGCCTCCACCACGGCCCTGGCCCGCGCATCCTTCATCAGCACCAGGCGATAGGCGACGGGATCGGCACCGGCCTGCCGCGCGAGGTCGTCGATCACCGCCTCGATCGCGAAGGCGTTGGCGCCCGCGCCGATGCCGCGCCAGGGCGCGGTTCGCAGGCCGTGCTCGCGATAGACATGCTCCGCGGCATGGGCGGGGATGTCGTAGCTCGCGACATTGGCGTGGTAGGTCACGATGTGGTCCACGCCGCGCTGCGCATCCAGCCGCGCCTGGCCATAGAGCCTCGGCACGACCAGGCCCGCCGCGATTCGGTGGCGCCAGCCCAGCACCTTGCCCGAAGCGTCCAGCCCGACCTCGATGCGCTGCGCCGTCATCGGGCGGACATGGGCGTTGGCGATGTCGTCCTCGCGCGTCGCCATGACCTTCACGGGACGGCCGACGGCCTTGGCGATCTCCACGGCCTCGACGGCGTAGTCCACATGCGCGCGGCGCCCGAAGCCGCCGCCCATGGTCAGCATGTGCACCGTCACGCGCTCCGCCGGCACGCCGGCGATCTGCGCGGCGCGGTCGCGCACCAGGCTCGGCCATTGCGTGCCGGCCCAGACCTCCACCGCGTCCGCGCGGACCGAGGCGACGCAGGCCAGCGGCTCCATCTGCGCGTGGTAGAGGTCGTCGGTGGTGAACTCCGCGGCGTGCACGCGCGCGGCGCCCGCCAGGGCCTGTGCGGCGTCACCGGTCGCACCCGCCGCGACGGCAGGCTTCGCGCGGTCCCGCACATCGGACAGGTAGGAGGCCAGCGCGGCTTCGGAATCGTAGCCCGCGGCCTCGCCGTCCTGCCATTGCACGGTCAGCGCGCGCCGTGCGGCCAGCACCGCCTCGATCCGCTCGCCGACGATGGCGATGCCCTGATCGAGCGGGAGCACATGTGTGATGCCGGGCCGCCGCGCGATCTCCGCGCCGTTGTGGGAGGCGGGCCGCGCGCCGATCCGCGGCGACCGCGCGACCGTCGCATGGGCCATGCCGGGCAGGCGCACGTCGATCGCGTAGACCGCCGCGCCCGTCGCCTTCGCCGTGATGTCCTGGCGCGGCACGTCATGGCCGACCAGACGGAAGGAAGCGACCGGCTTGAGCGCGGCCGGCGCGATCTCCGGCAGGGTCGCGGGCACCGTCGCGAAGGACGCGACCTCGCCATAGCCGATCCGGCGTCCGGACGCCGCGTGCACCACCGTGGACGGCTCCGTCGTCAGCTGGTCCACCGGCACGCCCCAGCGCGCGGCGACGGCATCGAGCAGCACGCGGCGGGCCTGCGCGCCTGCGATGCGCAGCGGCATCCAGTAGCCGCGCGTCGTCAGGCTGGCGACCACGAACTGGCTGCGGAAGACCGGGTGGTCATAGGCCGGGCGGATCGCCGCGGTCTCGATGCGCACGCGCGACCAGTCGGCGTCCAGCTCCTCCGCCACGATCAGCGGCAGGGCGATGTTGGTGGCCTGGCCCATCTCCGGCGCGGGAGCCTGGATGGCGATGGTGCCGTCCGGCGCGATGCGGACATAGGCGTTCAGCGCGGCCGGCGCGGCCTGCGCCGCGGCGCGGCCGGATGCGGTGAAGGCGAAGGCGAAGGTCAGGCCGGCGCCGGCCAGCAGCCCGCGGCGGGGGATTGCGAGGTCGGTCATCTCACGCCCTTCCGATCGCCTGCTCGACCGCGGCGACGACCTGGTTGTAGGTCGCGCAGCGGCAGAGGTTGCCGTCCATGCCGGCGACGATCTCGTCGCGCGTTGGTCGCGGGTTGCGCGCCAGCAGCGCGGCCGCCTGCATGATCTGGCCGGTCTGGCAGTAGCCGCATTGCGGCGTCTCCACCGCCACCCAGGCGCGCACCAGCGGGTTCTCCGCGCCGCCGGGCAGGCCTTCGATCGTCGTGATGGGCTTGCCGGCCGCGGCCGAGACGGGCAGCGAGCAGGACCGCACGGCCTCGCCGTCGAGATGCACGGTGCATGCGCCGCAGGCCGCGACGCCGCAGCCGTATTTCGTGCCGGTCAGGCCGAGATGTTCGCGCAGCACCCAGAGCAGGGGGGTATCGGGCTCGGCGTCCACGGACACGCTGCGCCCATTCACCGTCAAGGCGATCATGGATGTTCTCCCGGCAACGGGCCGCGTCGAGGCGGCCCGTGTCGGGCGAGGGATGGCGATTCCGGTCGCCTGTGTAAAGAGCTCATTAGCCCGGCGAGCCGAACCCCGCCGCGCCCGGGGAGACGAGGCTGCGGGTTCAGCGACCTCGCTGTTTCCGCCAGGCCGCGAATTCCTCGAGGTTCGCCGGGTCCGTCGCGGGATAGAGCCCGGTCAGGCTGCGCCCTTCCGCGACCTTCTCCGCGGCGAAATCCTCATAGGCCGTCATCTCCGTCGCCTCCGCCGCGATCTCGTCGGCGAGATGCGCGGGGATGACGATGACGCCGTCGGCATCGCCCAGGATCACGTCGCCCGGAAACACCGGCGCGTCGCCGCAGCCGATCGGCACGTCGACGTCGATCGCGTGGTTCAGCGTCAGGTTGGTCGGCGCCGAGGGGCGCTGGTGATAGGCTGGGATGCCGAGCACCGCGATCTCCGCGCTGTCGCGGAAGCCGCCATCGGTGACGACGCCGGCGACGCCGCGCGCCTTCAGCCGCCCGACCAGGATCGCGCCGGCGGATGCCGCGCGCGCATCCTTGCGGCTGTCGAAGACCAGCACCTTGCCGGCCGGCGCGTTCTCCACGGCCTTGCGCTGCGGATGCATCGGGTCCTTGAAGACGTCGAGGCCGTTCAGGTCCTCCCGCGCGGGGATGTAGCGGACGGTCATGGCCTCGCCGACCATGCTGTCCGCGACGGGGTGCAGCGGCAGCGCGCCCTGGATCATCTGGTTGCGCAGCCCGCGCTTGAAGAGGCAGGTCGCGACGGTCGCGGTGCTGATCTTCCTCAGCTTCTCGCGCGTGGAATCGGAGAGCGCCATCATGTGCCTCAGTAGATCACGGGTTCGGGGACGGGCGCGCCGAACTCGGTGCGCAGGAAGTCGAAGTCGCAGCCCTCGTCGGCCTGCTGGATGTGCTTCGTGAAGGCGAAGCCGTAGCCGCGTTCGAAGCGCGGCGGCGGCGCGACCCAGGCGGCGCGGCGGCGCGCCAGTTCCTCGTCGGGCACGCGCATGTTGATGGTCCGCGCATCCACGTCGATCTCGACGATGTCGCCGGTCTTCAGCAGCGCGAGCGGCCCGCCGATATAGGCCTCGGGCGCGACATGCAGCACGCAGGCGCCGTAGCTGGTGCCGGACATCCGCGCATCCGACATCCGCAGCATGTCGCGCAGACCCTGCTTCAGCAGCGCCTTGGGCATCGGCAGCATGCCCCATTCCGGCATGCCCGGCCCACCCTGCGGGCCGGCGTTGCGCAGCACCATCACGGTGTCCGGGGTGAAGGGGTAGCTCTCGTCGTCCACCGCCTTCTTCATCGAGGGGTAGTCGTCGAACACCACCGCCGGGCCGGAATGCCTGAGGAATTTCTGGTCCATCGCCGCGGGCTTGATGACGCAGCCCAGCGGCGCGAGGTTGCCCTTCAGCACCGCCAGCGACCCTTCGCCGTAGATCGGGTTGGACAGCGGGCGGATGACGTCGTCGTTGTAGACCTTCGCACCCTCGATGTTCTCGCCGAGCGTGCGGCCCGTCACTGTCAGGCAGTCCAGGTGCAGGTGCTCCGTCATGCGGGACATCAGGCCGCGGATGCCGCCGGCGTAGAAGAAATCCTCCATCAGGTAGGTCGAGCCGGAGGGGCGGACATTGCCGATGACGGGCACCCTGCGGCTCGCCTTCTCGAAGTCATCGAGACCGACGTCATGGCCCGCGCGCCGCGCCATCGCGATGAGGTGGATGATCGCGTTGGTCGAGCAGCCCATCGCCATGGCGACCGCGATTGCGTTCTCGAAGGCCTGGCGGGTCTGGATGCGGGACGGCGTCAGGTCCTCCCACACCATCTCCACGATCCGACGCCCGCTTTCGGAGCAGAGCCGGATATGGCCGGCATCGGCGGCGGGAATGGACGACCCGCCGGGCAGCACCATGCCGACGGCTTCCGCGATCGCCGTCATGGTGCTCGCGGTGCCCATGGTCATGCAGGTGCCGTGGCTACGGGCGATGCCCTGCTCGACGCCGAGCCAGTCCTTCTCCGTGATCTTCCCCGCGCGCAGCTCGTCCCAGTACTTCCAGCTGTCGGAGCCCGAGCCCAGCACCTTGCCGCCCCAGTTGCCGCGCAGCATCGGTCCCGCGGGGATGAAGACGCAGGGGATGTCCATGCTGGTCGCGCCCAGTAGCAGCCCCGGCGTCGTCTTGTCGCAGCCGCCCATTAGCACGGCACCGTCCACGGGATGGCTGCGCAGCAGCTCCTCCGTCTCCATCGCCAGCATGTTGCGGTAGAGCATGGTGGTCGGCTTGACGAAGCTCTCGCTCAGCGACAGCGCGGGCAACTCCACGGGGAAGCCGCCGGCCATCAGGATGCCGCGCTTCACGTCCTCCACCCGCGTCTTGAAATGCGTGTGGCAGGGCTGGAGGTCGGACCAGGTGTTGACGATCGCGATGACCGGCTTGCCCTGCCATTCCTCCGCCGCGTAGCCCATCTGCATCGCGCGGGATCGGTGGCCGAAGCTGCGGAGGTCGGCGGGGCCGAACCAGCGGCGGCTGCGGAGGTCCTCGGCGTTCTTGCGGCGCGGCGTATCGGTCATGGTTGCGTTCCCCTGCTGGCCCGGCTCAATCCAGCTTGATATCCGCGCGGCGCGCAACCTCGCCCCAGCGCTGCGTCTCGCTGGCCACGAAGGCGCGGAAGGCGTCGGGCGTCGAGCCCACCGCGGTAATGCCGAGGTCGTCGAACCGCGCCGAGACCGCCTGGGTCCGCAGCGCCGCCAAAGCCTCCTGATTCAGCCGCGCGACGATCGCGGGATCCACGCGCGACTGGGTGAAGAGGCCGTGCCAGGACAGGCTTTCGAAGCCCGGCACGGTCTCCGCCACCGCCGGCACGTCCGGCGCGGCCGGGCTGCGCTGCAGCGATGTCACGCCCAGGATCCGCATCTTGCCGTCTCGCGCGAAGGGCCAGACGGAGGAGAAATTGTCGAAGGCGACCGGCAGCTCGCCGGAGATCAGCGCCGTCGTGATCTGCGCGCTGCCGCGATAGGGCACGTGCTCGAGCTCGGTGCCCGTCATCTGCCCGAACAGCGCGCCGGCGAGATGCACCGAGGTCCCGACGCCGGACGTCGCGAAAGGCACGTCGCGCCGCGGCCGCGCGCGGAGATAGGCGACGAATTCCTGCACGTTGGTCACGGGGAGGTTGTTCGCGACGGCGATCGCGTTGGGCTGCGCCGCAAGCTGCGTGATGGGCGCGAAGTCGCGCGCGACGTCATAGGGCAGGCGCGGATAGATCGCGGGGTTGATGGCGTGGCTGCTGATGGTGCCGAGGCAGATGGTGTAGCCGTCGGGCGTCGCCCGCGCGCAGGCCTCCGACCCGATATTGCCGCCCGCACCCGGGCGGTTCTCCACCACGAAGGGCTGGCCGAGAGACCGGCTCATCTCCGCCGTCACCAGGCGCGCGACGGTGTCGGACGTGCCGGCGGCGAAGGGCACGATCACGCGGACGGGCTGCGTCGGCCAGCGCGGTTGCGCCATCGCGGGCAGCGCGGCGAGAGACAGGGCGGCGGCGAGGATCAGGCGGCGGGCGGGCAGCATGGCGTTCCTCCTTGCGGCGCGTGGCGACGGCCCGCTTCCTTATGGCCCCGGCACACTCATATATGAGATAACACTAGTCAAGCCCTGGGTTGGTCCGGTTCCGGCGCGATGCTAAGGGCGATCCGTCCATGAGCCCGAACGCCGACGCCCTGTCCGCGCCCGAAGCCGAGCTGGCGCTGTCGCCGCTGGGACCACGGCGTTCGGCGGCCGAGGTCGCGTATGAACGCATCCGTGACGCGCTGATCTCGCTCGCCTTGCCGCCGGGCACGCTGGTGGCGCGCGGCGCGATCGCGCAGCGCCTTGGCATCAGCCAGACCCCGGTGCGGGAGGCGCTGATCCGCCTGCAGGACGAGCAGCTGATCGAGGTCGTGCCGCATTCCGCGACGCGCGTCTCCCGCATCGACCTGGCCGGCGCGCGGGAAGCGCATTTCCTGCGCCTGGCCGTGGAGGCCGAGATCGTCCGCCGCCTGGCCGCGGCGTCGTCGCCCACGCTGACCGGCCTGCTGCTGGAAGAGATCGCGCGGATGCGTGCCGCCGCGGACGAGGCTGCCTTCCACGCCGCGGACGAGGCCTTCCACGCCTCGCTGTACCGCGCGGCCGGCGTGCCGGGCCTGCGGGAGCTCGTGCGCAGCCGCAGCGGCCATCTGGACCGGCTGCGCCGGCTGCACCTGCCCGAGCCCGGCAAGGCCGCCGCCGTGCTGGCCGAGCACGAGGCGCTGACCGCCGCGATCCTGGCCGGCGATCCCGCCCGCGCCGAGGCGACGCTGCGCGCTCATCTCTCCGGCACCTTCGCCGAGGCCGCGCGGCTGCGCGCGACCCGGCCCGACTATTTCACCGAAGCCGACGGCGGCGCGGATTGAAACCCTCTCCCGCTCGCGGGGGAGGATGGCCGCGAAGCGGCCGGGTGGGGGTGAGCGCGACCTACGAGAGCCCGCGTGCCCTTTCCGCATCCAACACCGCCAGGATCGCGGGCATCCGCTCCTCCGCCTGCTTCTTCAGCTCGGCAAAGACGCTGTTCCCATGCGCGTCGATCCCGACCGTCACCGGCCCTAGCCCTTCGACGGTCAGCCGCACCAGCCGGTAATGCGCGGGCAGGTCGGGGCAGGCCACTTCCTTGACCGCGCGGATCGCCGTGGTGTGCAGCGGCGCGCCGCCGCCGAGGAACGAGAAGTAGACGCAGCCGACTTCCCGCATCGCCTCGACGCACCCCGCATCCAGCCCACCCTTCCCGCCGACCGCCGTCAGCCCGTAGTGCCGGATCAGCCGCGGCATCAGCGCGTTGAAGCGCGTGGAGGTCGTGGGGTTCATGTAGAGGATCTCGAGCCCGCCATCCCCGGCATCCTGGCTGTAGGAGCCGAGATGCAGCAGCGACCCGCCCGCGACCGCCATCGGCGGCGGCGTCCCGTTCTCCGCCGCCGCCAGCAGGCGCTGATGCGTCGGCAGCCCCGCGGAGATCACGATCTCCCCGTCGAGCAGCACCACGTCGCCGGCACGCAGCGTGCGCGCCTCGTCTGGCGTCATCGGCATGCGGATCCTGCGCAACTCGCTCATTCGAAGCGCTCCACGCTGCCGTCGGCGTGCAGGCGCGCGCGCGTGCGGCGGTTGATCCAGCAATTGAAGCAGACCGCGACCGGCGTGTAGCCGTGACCCGACGCGTAATCGACATGCACCGCCAGCGCCGTGGTGTCGCCGCCCGTGCCCATGGGCCCGAACCCCGTCGCGTTCACCGCGGCCAGCAGGCGATCCTCCATCGCGGCCAGCACCGGCTCCTCGTTCACGCTGCCGACGGGGCGCATCGTCGCCTTGCTCGCGATCTTCGCCGCGACGTCGAAGCTGCCGCCGATTCCGACGCCGATGATCACCGGCGGGCAATGCTGCGATCCCGCCTGCATCACGACCTTCATCACATAGGCCTCGATTTCGGCCAGCGTCGGGAAGGAGAAGGTCTCGAGTGCCGCCCAGCGCCCCGATCCCAGCGCCTTGGGCTGGCACAGGATCTCCACCCAGTCCGCGCCGCCCGCGACGTCCCAGGTGACCAGCGGCATGTCCTTGCCCTTGAAGCCGCGCTCGTTCGTGAGCGGGTTCGTGACGTGTTTCAGCAGCGGCGGCTTGATGGTCTCGACCAGTTCGTCGAAGCCGTCGGAGATCGCGGCCTTGATGTCGCCATCCAGCCTGGCCGCTGTCCCGATCGTGACATGGAAGACCGGCACGCCGGAATCGCTGCACACGAAGCGGTCGTCCTGCTCCGCGCGGCGCGCGCTGCCCAGCATCATCTTCAGGATCTCGCGAGCGCCAGGCTGCGTCTCGCGTTCCAGCGCGCGTTCCAGGCCGAGCTTGGTGTCGTCCGGCACCTTGCGCAGCGACCAGGAGTAGAGCTGCGCCGAGAGGTCCTTCACGGCCTCGTAGGTGATCGCCATGCACGTTTCCTCGAACCCGGGCGGCATCCTGGGACTGGACGCGCCAGGCGTAAAGGGTCATAAGACTGACCTAACGAACCAAAACCCCGAGGGAGGCGCGTGCGCCGGATGAAGCTGCATTGGTCCCCGCGCTCGCCCTTCGTGCGCAAGGTCATGGTCGCGGCGCATGAGCTGGGGCTCGCCGACCGCATCACGACGCAGCGCACCGTCGCCGCGATGCTGAAGCCCGCGCGCGAGCTGATGCCGGACAACCCGCTCGCCAAGATCCCGACGATGGTGCTGGACGACGGCACGGTGCTCTACGACAGCGCGGTCATCGTCGAGTATCTCGACAGCATGGCCGGCGGCGGCAGGCTGATCCCGCGCGAAGGCCCTGCGCGCTGGACGGAGCTGCGGCGCCACGCGCTCGCCAACGGCTTCCTCGACCTGCTCATCCTCTGGCGGAACGAGCGCGCCAAGGGGCAGCCGATGACCGAGCTGATCGAGGCCTTCCAGCTCAAGACCGACGCCGTGCTGAAGTCGTTGGAGGCGGAAGCCGGGGCGATCGCCGCCGCGCCGCTCGGCCTCGCGCAGATCACCATCGCCATCGCCGGCGACTACATGGACTTCCGCTTCCCCGAAATCGGCTGGCGCGCGCGATGCCCGAAGCTGTCGGCCTGGCAGAGCGGGTTCGCGGAACGGCCCTCGATGCGCGCAACCCCGATCGTGGATGCCTGACGCATGGCCGGCGCGCTCTCCCACATCCGCGTGCTCGATCTTGGCCGCATCATGGCCGCGCCCTGGGCGACGCAGATCCTGGCCGACCTCGGCGCCGACGTCATCAAGATCGAGCGCCCTGGCGCCGGCGACGACACCCGCAGCTGGGGCCCGCCCTTCCTGAAGGCCGAGGACGGCAGCGCGACGAAGGAGGCCGGCTACTTCCTGTCGGTCAACCGCGGCAAGCGGTCCGTCACCATCGACATCGCCATGCCCGAGGGGCAGGCGCTGGTGAGGAAGCTTGCGGAAGGCTGCGACGTCGTCGTGGAGAACTTTAAGGCCGGCGCGCTGCAAAGGTACGGCCTCGACGCCGACAGCCTGCGCGCGGTCAAGCCATCCCTGATCTACTGCTCCGTCACCGGCTTCGGCCAGGATGGCCCGCGCCGCGACCAGGCGGCCTACGACTTCATGATCCAGGCGATGGGCGGCCTGATGTCCATCACCGGGGAGAAGGACGGCGCGCCGCAGAAGGTCGGCGTGCCGATCGTGGACCTCATGACGGGGATGTACGCCGCCGTCGCGATCCTGGCCGCGATCGCGAAGCGCGAGCGGACCGGGCAGGGCGAGACGATCGACCTCGCCATGCTCGACGTGGCGTCGGGGATGCTCGCGAACCAGGCCATGAACTTCCTGGTCGGCGGCCGCGTGCCCCACCGCGCGGGCAACCGCCATCCCAACATACAGCCGCAGGACGTCTTCCCCGCGAAGGACGGCTTCATCGTGCTCGCCGTCGGCAATGACGGGCAGTTCGTGAAGCTCTGCGAGGCGATCGACCGGGCCGACTGGGCGCGCGATCCGCGCTTCGCCAGGAACCAGGATCGCGTGAAGAACGAAGGCGCGCTGACCCCGATGCTGGCCGAGCGCTTTTCCGAGTTCACCCGCGCCGAACTCATCGCGAAGCTCGATGCCGCCGGCGTACCCTGCGGCCCGATCAATGCCGTGCCCGACGTCTTGGAGGACCCGCAGGTCAGGCATCGCGAGATGCTCCGCCACCTGCCGCATCCGCTCGCCGGCAGGGTACCGCAAATCGTCAGCCCGATCCGCATGCAGGACGCGCCGCTGAGCTTCGACAGGCCGCCGCCGACGCTGGGACAACACACGAACGACGTGCTGGCCGAACTTGGCCTGGGCGACGACGACCGCGCGGCGCTGTCCGCAAAGGGCGTGATCTGATGGCGCCGCGCATCCCGCTGCCCGGCCGGGACGAGCTCGACGCCGCGCAGCGCGAGGTCTGGGACCGCGTGGTGTCGGGTCCGCGCGGCCAGGTGATCGGGCCCCTGCGCGCCGCCATTCACAATGCCGAACTCGCCGGCCGTTGGTCCGCGCTGGGCGAGGCGCTGCGCTTCAACACCTCCCTGCCTAAGCGCTTGTCGGAACTCGCGATCTGCGTCACCGGCCGGCGCTGGAGCAGCCAGGTCGAGTGGTTCGTGCATGCGCGCGCGGCCGAACAGGCAGGCGTTTCCGTCGCGGTGCTCGACGCCATCAGGGACGGCCGCGCGCCCTACATTGCCGATGCGGGGGAAGCCGCGGTCTACGACTTCGCGCGCGAATTGCAGCATGACGGCCGCGTCTCCGACGCCGCCTACGCCGCCGCGCGCGACGCTTTCGGCGTGAAAGGCGTCGTCGAGCTCACCGCGCTGATCGGCTACTACACCATGGTCTCCATGACGCTGAACGCGCATGGCGTCCCGCTGCCCGATGGTGAGCGCGATCCCCTGACCCCGCCCGAGCGCGGCCTGTTCGCGCTGCCGGAACGCCGGCGGTGACCGACCGCGTCGCGGCCCCCGCCGTCACGAAGCCTCGGCGCGCCGTGCCGGACGGCGCCTGCGACACGCACACCCATGTCTTCGACGCCCGCTTCCCCAACGGCCCGGCACCCTACGCGCTGCCGCTCGCCTCGCTCGGCATCCACCAGGCCATGCGAGCGACGCTCGGCTGTCCGCGCGCCGTGCTGGTGCAGGCCGCGCCCTATGGTCGCGATCCCGCCTGCCTGCTCGATGCCCTCTCGCGCGACGCATCGCTCCGCGGTGTGATGATCGCCGACGAGACCGTCGCGGACGCGACGCTCGCCGCCTGGCACGACGCCGGCATCCGCGCGCTGCGCTTCGTGGAGATGCCGGCGCCCTCCGGCACCGGCCGCTACCCCGGCAGCATCGGCGTCGAGACGCTGGAGAAGCTCGCGCCGCGCCTGCGCGCACTCGGCTGGCAGGCACATCTCTGGGCCGCCGCGGCGCGATGCGCGGAACTGCTGCCATCGCTGATGCGGATGCGGCTGCCGATCGTGCTCGATCACCTCGCCATGCCCGCCGGCGCCGACGATCCCGCGCTGGCGACCATCCTCGATCACCTCCGCGGCGGCGATCTCTGGGTCAAAGCGACGCTCTGCCGCGTGCGCGCGCCGGACGCCGACCGGCGCCGCGTGCAGGAACGTCTGGTCGCGGCCAATCCCGACCGCATCCTCTGGGGCTCCGATTGGCCCTATGTCCGGATGGAGCCGCCGCCGGATGCGGGCGCGATGCTCGATCGCTTCCTCGACTGGCTGGACGACGACACGCTGGCGCGCCGGATCCTGGTCGACAATCCGGCGCGGCTTTTCGGCTTCTGAGCAGGAACGAACGGGAGGACACGACATGCTGAACCGGAGGACCGCGCTGGCCTTGCTGGCCGCGCCCGCGCTGGCGGGTCGGGCCGCGGCGCAGGCCGCCTTCCCCGACCAGCCCATCCGCATGATCGTGCCCTTCGCGGCCGGCGGCCCCGCCGACATCATCGCGCGCGTCGTGGGCCGCGCGATGAGCGAGAAGCTCGGCAAGCCCGTCGTGGTGGAAGCGCGGCCCGGCGCCGGCGGCGCGATCGGCGTGGATGCCGTCGCGAAGTCGCGGCCGGACGGCTACAGCGTGGTGATGGCGTCCAGCGGCGCCATCGTCATCCTGCCGCATCTCCGCACCAACATGCCCTACGACCCGCTGCGCGACCTCACGCCCATCAGCCAGGTGCTCGCGGTCCCGCAGATCATCTCGGTCGCGCCGAACCTCGGCACGCGGACGCTGGCGGATCTCGTCGCCATGGCGAAGGCGCGGCCCGGGCGGCTCGCCTTCGGCTCCGCCGGCATCGGCTCCTCGCTGCACATGGCGGGCGAGCTGCTGAAGCTGCGCGCCGGCATCGACATCGAGCACGTGCCCTATGGCGGCGCCGCGCCGGCAGTGACGGACCTGCTGGCGGGCCGCATTCAGATCCTGGCGGCCGACGTGCCCGCGCTGATCGGCCATGTGCGCGCCGGCGCGGTGCCCGCGCTTGCCGTCACCTCCGCCGACCGGCTGGAGATCCTGCCCGATGTGCCCACCGCGATCGAGGCCGGCGTCCCCAATATGATCAGCGAGACCTGGTACGGCGTGCTCGGCCCGGCCCGCATCCCCCCCGACCGCGTCGCGAAGCTGTATGAGGGTGTGCAGGCCGCGCTGCAGGATCCCGATGCCAGGCGGACGCTGACGGAGCAGGGCGGCCGCATCGTCGGCAGCACGCCCGAGCAGTTCGCCGCCTTCATCCGCGAGACCTACGCCACCTGGGGCGAAGTCGTGCGCGCCACCGGCGCGAGGCTGGAATAGTCGCGATGAAGCGCCGCAGCGTGTTGCCCTCAAGCGCCGGACGCCCGCTCCGCGAGCTTGGCTCGCCGGACTGCCGGCGGGCCGCGTTCGCGGCCTCGGCCGGCGATGCCGCCCGCAGGTCGGTCCTGGCAGCGGGCGGAGCCATCCTGGCCGCCCTCACCGCGCCGTCCGTCGCGCGCGCGCAATCCTGGTCGCCGGACAAGCCGCTCCGCATGATCATCCCCGTCACGCCGGGCGGCACCGCCGACACCGTCGCGCGGATGGTGGCGGAGCCGATGGGACGCATCCTCGGCCAGACCGTGGTGGTGGAGAACAGGCCCGGCGCCAACGGACAGATCGCCGCGGTGCAGGTGGCACGCGCGCCGGCCGCCGAGGCGACGATGCTGTATTGCCCGCCGCCGATCCAGATCCTCAATCCCTTGATGATCCGGAACCTGCAATACGACGCACAGAAGGACTTCGCGCCGCTGGCCGCGCTGATCCGCTCGCCGAAGCTGCTGGTGGTGCGGCCGGACTTTCCGGCCACCGACGTCGCGGGGCTGATCGCGATGGCGAAGGCGCGGCCGGGGCAGGTGACGTATTGCAGCTCCGGCATCGGATCGTCGGCGCACCTCGCCGCCGCGCTGTTCGCGCAGATGGCGGGGATCGAGCTGCTGCACATTCCCTATCGCGGCACCGCGCCCGGCGTGCAGGACATCATCGGTGGCCGCGTGGACTTCACGTTGGACACCGCGGCCTCGTTGATCCCGCTTGTACGCGACAACCGCCTGAAGGCGCTGGCGGTCAGCACGCGTGACCCCGCTGAGATCGCGCCGGAACTGCCGCCCATCGCGCGCACCCTGCCGGGCTATCACGAGGCGTCCTTCAACTACCTCGTCGTCACCGCCGGCGCGCCGCCCCCGGCCATCCACGCCATGAACGCTGCAGTGAACCAGGCGCTGCGCATGCCCTCGGTGCGCGAGCGCCTGGCCTCGCTGGGATCGGAGGCGCTGGGCGGCACGCCGGAGGAACTCGCCGCCATGGTCGCCGAGGAGATCGAGCGCTGGCGTGGCGTCATCACGGCCCAGCGGATCACCATCGAATGAAGACGAGACGCCGCACCATCCTCGCCGCCGGCATCGTACTGCCGCTGCCCGCGCTGGCGCAGGGCGCGTTCCCGAACCGCCCGATCCGCATGATCTGCCCCTTCGCCGCCGGCGGCTCCGCTGACGCCAGCGCGCGGCAGCTGGCGGAGCCGCTGGCCGGCGTGCTCGGCCAGCCCGTCGTGGTGGAGAACCGCCCGGGCGGCGGTGCGACCATCGGCGCGCAGGTCGTGGCCCGCGCGACGCCGGATGGTCACACGCTGCTCTACGGCACGCCCGGCCCACAGATCGTGAACCCCTGGCTGATGCGCGGCGTGCCGTATGATCCCGTGCGCGATTTTGCGCCGGTCTCGGGCTACAAGCGCGCGCCCAATCTGCTGGCGATCCATCCCTCGATCCAGGCGCGGGACGTCGCGGAGCTCATCGCGCTCGCCAAGGCGCGGCCGGGCACGCTGACCTTCGCCACTTCCGGCATCGGCTCGTCGTCGCACCTCGCGGGCGAGATGCTGAAGTTCCTCGCGCAGATCGACATCACGCACGTGCCGTACCGCGGCACCGGTCCCGCCATGACGGACCTGCTGGCGGGGAATGTCAGCATGGCACTCGACACGCTCTCGATCCTGCTGCCGCCCTCGCGCGCGGGCAGCCTGCGCGCGCTCGGCGTCACGACGCCGCAGCGATCCGCGCTCGCTGCCGACCTGCCCGCCCTGGCCGAGACGCTGCCCGGCTTCGACGCCGCGCCCTTCAACTACGTCGCGACCACCGGCGGCACGCCGGCGCCGATCGTCGCGCGGCTCAACCAGGCGATCGTCGGCATCCTGAATGACCCCGCCTACCGCGCGCGGATGGAGGCGCTGGGCGAGGAAGCCACGCCCTCCACGCCCGAGGAACTGGCCGCGACCATCGCCGCGGAGAGCGCGCGGTGGAAACAGGTGATCGAAGCTGCGGGGATACGCGCGGAATGAGCGACTACGAAACCTTGAAGCTGGAGGTCGCGGACTACGTCGCGACCGTCACGCTGGATCGCCCGCCCGTCAACGCCATGAACCGCGCGATGCGCGAGGAGATCGTGCGCGTCTTCGACGAGCTGCACGACCGCGCGGACGTCCGCGCCGTGGTGCTGACCGGCGCCGGCAAGGCCTTCTGCGCCGGCGCCGACCTGAAGGAACGCCCCAACATCGCGGGCGAGCCCGGCGCCTATCCCCGCCACAACCGCCTGACGCGCGCTGTCTTCGACAGCGTGATGGAATGCCAGAAGCCCGTGATCGCCGCGGTCAATGGCCTGGGCATCGGCGCGGGCTGCGTGCTGGCGCTCTGCGCAGACATCATCCTGGTGGCGGAGGACGCGTATCTCTCCATGACGGAGGTTGACGTTGGTCTCGCGGGCGGCGTGAAGCATGTGCGCCGCCACCTCGGCGAATCCGATGCGCGGCTGATGATCTACACCGCGCGCCGGATGACGGGGCCGGAGCTGCTGCGGATGAACGCGGCCTCGCTCTGCCTGCCGCGCGACGCCCTGCTGGCCGAGGCGCAGAAGATCGGGCGCGAGATCGCGGCCAAGGTGCCGCTCGCCGTCCAGGCCGCGAAGAAGTCCTTCCAGGTCACGGAATACATGCCGCTGCACGAAGGCTACCGCTTCGAGCAGTCGCAGACCGTCGCCCTCGCCTCGACCGAGGACACGCAGGAGGCCTGGCGCGCCTTCGCGGAGAAGCGCAAGCCCGTCTTCAAGGGGCGCTGATCATGGCGCGCGAACCGATCCTGCTGCTGGTGCCGATCCCCGCTGACCTGCGCGCGGCACTCGCCGAGCATTACGACCTCGTGGACGACAAGCCGAACGACGTCCCGCGCCCGGGTTTCCGCATCGCGGTCACCACCGCCATCGCCGGCTTCACCGCGGCCCAGCTCGATCGCCTGCCGGATGTGAGGATGATCGCGAGCCAGGGCACGGGCCTGGAGAAGTCCGACCTGCCCGCCGCGGCCAGGCGTGGCATCAAGGTCGGCTACACCCCCGACGTCATGACGGAGGACGTGGCGGACGCCGCGATCGGCCTGATGTACGCCGCCGCGCGCCGCATCGCGGAGGCCGACCGCTTCGTCCGTGCCGGGCGTTGGGGCGCGGAACGCATCGCGCCGTCCATCAGCCTGCACCGCAAGGCCGCGGGAATCGCAGGGATGGGCAGGATCGGCCAGGCCATCGCGCGGCGCTGCGCGGGCCTCGGCATGGCCGTCGCCTGGATGGGGCCGCGGCCGAAGCCGGAGATCGCCTGGGACTACGTGCCTGATCTCCGCGACCTGGCGCAGCGGTCCGACGTGCTGATCATGGCTGTCCCCGGCGGCGCGGAGACCAACGGCATGGTGGACGCAGCGGTGCTGAAGGCGCTGGGCCCGCGCGGCGTCTTCGTCAACGTCGCCCGCGGCGGCGTGGTGGACGAGGACGCGCTGATCGCCGCGCTGCAGAACGGCACCATCGCCGCGGCTGGCCTCGACGTCTTCGCAACCGAACCGAAGCTCGACCCGCGCTTCCTGTTGCTCGAGAACGTGGTGCTGGAGCCGCATTCCTCCTCCATCACCTACGAGACGCGCGCCGCCGTGATCGCGCGCATCCTCGGCGACATCGAGGCCTTCCGCGAAGGGCGCGACTTCACCGACGTCGCACGCCATGCCTAAGGCCGCGATCATCGACCTCAACCGCAGCGCGGTCTCGCGCTATATCCAGCTCGCGACCCTGTTCAGGCGGCGCATCGAGCAGGGGGCCTGGCGCACCGGCGCGCAGATCCCGACGGTGGACGAGCTCGCCGCGGAATACGGCGTGGCGCGCGCGACGATCCGCCAGGCGCTGGACCTGCTGGAGGCCGACGGGCTGATCGAGCGCTTCCGCGCCAAGGGCACCTTCGTCCGCGCCGCGCCGAACCGATTGTGGTGCGAGGTCGAGACGGACTGGTCGGGGCTGCTGCGGTCCCGCGACGGCGCCGAGATCGAGATCCTGTCGGACGAGCCCGGCAGCGCCGGCGCGCCGGTGCCGCAGGCCGGGATCGGCACGCCCGCGCCGCTCTATCGCCACATCCGCCGTCGTCATGCGCGCGACGGCCAGCCCTTCCTGCTGGCCGATGTCTGGCTGGACGAGCGCCTCTCGCCCAGGGTCAGCGAGGCCGATCTGCGCAGCAAGACCGCGCTGAAGCTCGCCGCCGGCATCCCCGGGGTGAGGATTGCCGATGCGCGCCAGACCCTGACCATCGGCAGCGCGGATGTCGAGACCGCGGCCGCGCTGCACATCCCGCTGAACGCGCCGGTCGCGCTGGTGCATCGCGTCGCCGTGGACCAGCGCGGCGTGCGCATCCTCGTCGCCGACGGCCTCTATCGCGGCGACCTCGTCCGCATTGACATCAAGCTGCGCTGAGGAGCCTGGCCCCATGAGATCAGCGGGACTTCTCGCCTGGCTCTGTCTCGCCGCACCGGCGCTGGCCCAGCCGATCACGCTCGACCGCTTCGGCTCCTTCCATGTCGGCGGGCGGCAGGTCGAGATCTCGGGCAAGCCCGTCATCGAATACCTCCCGACGGTCGGCGGCGCGCCGCTGCGCATCGACCCCAACGGCACCTATGTCGTGGGCGGGATGTACGCGCAATTCATGGTGCCGGCGCCGATGCGCGGCCAGGTGCCGCTGATGCTGTGGCACGGCGCCTACCTCACGGGCGTGACCTACGAGACCACGCCCGACGGGCGAGAGGGCTGGCTGCACTTCTTCCTCCGCCGGGGCTGGGCGACCTATGTCACCGATGCCGTGGAACGCGGGCGTTCAGGCACCGCGATGTCGCCCGACATCTTCTCCCCACCGGTCTTCCTGCCGAGCTTCAACCCGTGGGAGCGCTTCCGCATCGGCGACGGCGCGGGGTCCTTCGCGCGCGGCACGACGCTGCCCGGCAACCAGTTCCCGACGGACCGCGAGAGCTACACCGCCTTCATGCGCCAGGTCGTGCCGCGCTACCTCAACACGGACGAGGACGTGATCGCGGCCTACATCGCGCTGCTGGAGCGTGTCGGCCCCAGCGCCGTGGTCGCGCACAGCCAGGGCGGCGCCTTCGCCTGGCAGGTGGCGCAGCGCCGGCCCGACCTGTTCCGCGCGCTGGTCCTGGTGGAGCCCGCCGGCACCGGCGTGGAGACGGACGCGGCGAAGCTCAAGGACATCCCGCAATTGCTGATCTATGGCGACTATGTGGACGCCGATCCCCGCTGGTCCGTCATCCGCCGCAACGCCCGCCGCTTCTCCGACGCGATCCGCGCCGCCGGCGGCCAGGTGGAGGATGTGGACCTGCCGTCGCGCGGCATCCGCGGCAACAGCCACATGATCATGATGGACCGGAACGGCGACGAGACCGCGCAGCTGATCCAGGACTGGCTCGCGGGGCGGGGGCTGTGGCGATGACCCCGCGCACCATCGCGCAGAAGATCATCGCCGCGCATTGCGGGCAGGAGACCGTCGAGCCCGGCGACTATGTCACGGTCTCCGCTGACTACACTGCCTGCCAGGAGCTCTTCTGGCCCGGCCACAAGCGCAACCTCGAGCGAATCGGCGTCGAGCGGATCCCGCGCCCCGACAAGGCGATCATGGTCATCGACCATTCGACGGCCGGCGCGATGGGCAGCCACCACCACGAGACCCATCGCACGCTGCGCGACTGGTGCGCGAAGCAGGGGATCGAGACCTTCTTCGGCCCGGGCAACGGGCTGCGGCACCTGGTGCTGACCGAACGCGGCTTCGCGCGGCCGGGCACGCTGGTCTTCTCCGACGAGGGCAACATCGCCTCGATCGGCGCGCTGAACGCGCTGAACATCCCGATCTCGACCGAGGTGCTGGTTTCCCTGATCCTGGACGAGAACTGGCTGGCGGTGCCGCCTTCCGCGCGCATCACGCTGACGGGGGCGCTCGGCTTCGGCGTCACCGCGCGCGACGTGATCCAGCACATCCTGGCCGACGCGACGCCGGGCGGGCGGCTGCTGCAATGCTGCGTGGAGTTCGATGGGCCCGCGCTGTCGGCGCTGAGCCTCGACGACCGGCAGACGCTGCTGGCGAGCCTGTTCCACTCCGGCGCCTATACCGGGATCATGGAGGCCGACGAGGTCGCGCTGCACTATGTCCGCGAACGTGACCAGGGCCGGCCCTGGCAGGTGGTGCGCGCCGATCCCGGCGCGTCCTACGTCGCGGAACTCCACTACGACATCGGCGACGTTGCGCCGATGGTCACCGTGCCGCCCGACGCGCATGCTGCCGTGCCGGTGGAGCAGACCGCGGGCAGGCGCATCGACCAGGCCTCGATCGGGTCCTGCGCGGGTGGGCGGCTCGATGACCTCCGCGCCGCCGCGCGCATCCTGCGCGGCCGCCGCGTCGCGCCGCATGTCACGCTCTACGTCACGCCGGGCAGCCGCAACGTCTACGCCCAGGCCGCGCGCGAAGGCCTGCTGGAGATCCTGGCCGAGGCCGGCGCTGCGGTGCTCGCGCCGGGCTGCACGACCTGCTGGGGCTATCAGGGCGTGCTGAACGACAACGAGGTCTCGATCTCCACTCAGCAGTTCAACTACCACGGCCGCAACGGCGCGCGGTCCTCGCGGGTCTATCTCGCCGGCCCGCATGTCGTCGCGGCCTCTGCCGTCGCCGGTGAGATCGTGGACCCGCGCCCCATGCTGGCGGAGTCGCGCGCATGACCCACGCCATCCCGAAGGGCCGCGTCTGGAAGTTCGGCGACGACGTCTGCGGCGACGACGGCATCATCGACTACTCGATCGTGCGCGAGAGCTTCGGCAAGGAACCGGACGAGGCCGCGCTGCGCGCCATGTGCTTCCGCCGCCTGCGCCCTGAATTCCCGGGCCAGGTGCGGTCGGGCGACATCGTCGTCGGCGGCCACAACTTCGCCCACCACAACCATGTCGAGGTCAGCGTCGCCATCCGCGCCTCCGGCATCGCGGTCGTGGTCGTGGAATCCTGTGAGGCGACCTTCATCCGCCGCGCGCTCAACACCGGCCTGCCCATCATGACCTGCCCCGGCATCGCGGCCGCGGTGCGGGATGGCGAGGTCATCGGCGCCGATCCCGCGACGGGCACGGTGACGCTGCCGTCCGGCAGCGTGCTGCAGGCGAAGCCGTTCTCACCCCGCATGGTGCAGATCTGGCAGGCGGGCGGCGTCATCCCGCTGCTGGAACGCGAATTCGCGGCGCGCCGCGCCGCCGACGCCGCAGGAGGAACCCCCGCATGATCACGCGCCGCACGGCGACGCTCGCCACCGTCGGCCTCGCGCTTGCCACGCAGGCGCGCGCCCAGTCCTTCCCCGACCGGCCCGTGCGCATGGTCGTGGCCTTCCCGCCCGGCGGCAACGTGGACTTCACCGCGCGCCTGATACAGCCCGCGATGAGCCAGGCGCTGGGACAGCAGATCGTGGTGGAGAACCGCGCCGGCGCGGGCGGTATCGTCGGCACGGAATCCGTCGCGCGCTCGCGCCCCGATGGCTACACCACGCTGATCACCGGCACGGCGCCGGTCTCGATCTTCCCGGTCGCCATGGACCGGCTCCCCTATGACCCGCTGAAGGACCTCGCGCCGGTCGGCATGTGCTATCGCGTGCCGGTCGTCGTCATGGTCAAGAAGGACCTGCCCGTCCGCACCCTTGCGGAGCTTGTCGCCCTGTCGAAGGCCACGCGCGGCGGGTTGTCCGTCGGCACCGCCGGCATCGGATCGGGCGCGCATCTCGCGATGGAGCTGTTCAACGCCGGCAGCGGCGCCGGCTTCGTGCATGTCCCCTATCGCGGCACCGGCCCGGCGCTGAACGACCTGATCGCCGGCACGATCCCGGTCGTCTTCGACCAGCTTTCGTCGGCACTGCAGATGCATGCCGACGGCCGCGCGCGCATCATCGGCATCGCCTCCGCCCAGCGATCCTCCCTGGTGCCGGAGGTCGAGACGCTGCGCGAGGCCGGCATCGCGGAGCCCGAGATCAGCACGACGGTCGGCGTCCTCGCCCCCGCCGGCACCCCGGAGGACACCATCGGCAAGCTGCGCGACGCGCTGGTCGCCGCGATGCGCGATGCCACGGTCAGGCAGCGCCTGACGGAGCTCGGCGCCTGGATCCCGCCGGCGGACCAGGTGACGCCCGCCAACTACGGCGCCGTGATCCGCGAGGAGATGGAGATCAACCGCCGGGCGGCGCAGCTCGGCAACGTGAAACTCGAATAGTCACCGCGATGGCTTGGGCGGCCGCGGCATCTCGAAGGTGTCGGTCGGCCTGACATACCCGCTGCCTTGCATGCGCCCCAGCAGCTTCAGCGCCGGCGTGTCCACGTGGTGCCGCTCGGCGTCCAGCATGCCGGCATCGTCCACATGCATCGCGAGAACCTGCCCCAGCACCACCGCGCCGCCGGCGGGCAGGTCCACGATCCGGAACACCTCGCATTCGAAGGCGACCGGCGCGCCGGCGATGCGCGGCGGCGCGACCTTGGTGGACGCCACCTGGCCCAGCCCAACGAGCGCCATTTCGTCCACCTCCGGCCCATGTTCGGCCGAGGTGAGGTTCATCGCCTCCGCCAACGCCTGGGTCACCATGTTCACCACGAACTGCCCGTCGCGCCGCACATTGGCGAGGCTGTCCTTGTCCTCCCCCAGCCGCGCGGCCATGCCGATGCAGAGCAGCGGCGGTTCCGTCGAGACCACGTTGAAGAAGGAGAACGGCGCGGCGTTGCAGCGCCCGTCGGCGTGACGCGTGACGACCCAGGCGATCGGGCGCGGCACGACCGTCGCGCTCAGCAGCTTGGCGCGCGCGTCCCTGGGCAGGGCGGTGAAGTCGAACAGCATGCGGCGATCAGGACCACAGGTGCCGCGCGAAGTCCACCAGCGCGCGGGCCGTCGCTTCCGGTTGTTCCGGCAGCAGCGCGTGGCCGGCATCGGGGATGACGACGACCTCCGCCAGCGGCCCGACCTGGCCGCGCAGCGCATCGCGCGTCGGCGGCGGGGAGATCACGTCATGCTCGGCACCGACATAGAGCAGCGGCACGCGTTCCGCCGCCCGCAGCCAGGCCCTGTCCGTCGTCGCCTGGCTCGCGCGGCGCTGCGCCAGGGCGACGTCCCTGTGCCAGCCCGCCAGCCACACCCGCGCATCGTGGCCCGGCGCGAAATAGGCGCGCGCCAGGTGATGCAGCCGCACCGCATCTGGCAGCGAGGCATCCGCGCAGGCATCGATGGAAGCGCGGATGTCCGGCGGCGACTCCCCGCCGATCACTGCGGCCAGCATAGCGACGCCCTTCACCAGCCCGGGCTCATCATGCGCCAGCGTGCGCGCCACCCAGTTCCCCGCCGCGTGACCCGCCGCCAGCGCCGGCGCGCCGCCCAGCATGCGCAGCGCCGCCGCGACGTCGGCCGCCATGTCATGCAGTGTCGCACCAGGCGCGAGCGGTGCGGACCGCCCGATCCCGCGGGGCTCCGGCCGCAGCAGCCGCAGCCCCGCGGCAAGCAGCGGCACCGCGATCCCATCGAAATCCTCCTGCCCGCGGCCGAGCGAGGGCAGCAGCACCAGCGTCGGCCCCTCGCCCTGGACCGTGACCTCGAGCGGACCGGCGGGCAGGTGCAGGATCCGGCTTGCTTCCGTCATGCGCGCGATCATAGCGCGACGAGGGGAGGGCACCATGCCCTCGCCCGGCACCGGCGGGATCGCGCTGCTCATTGACCCGTCGGGACGATCGCGGCAACGTCGAACGTCACTGGGTGCGAGGAACCACCGATGACGCGCCGCGGCCCGAAGGGCAGGGGCTAGGCCCGCAGCGATGCCGGCCCCGCTCACGCGCGCCTATGGCGACTTCCTGGGCTCCATGGCGACGCGCGCCGTGCCCGCTTCGTGCCTCGCCGTCGCGCGGCTCGGCTTCACCGACAGCCTCGGCGTGCTGCTGGCGGGGCGGGCCGAGACGGCGGTGACGACGCTGCGCGCGGCGCTGCGGTCCGATGGGGACGGCGGAGAGGTGCCGGCCCTGCTGGGCGCCGCCCGCGCCTCGGCCTCGGGCGCCGCGCTCCTGGATGCCACGGCGGCGCATGCGCTGGACTATGACGACTTCGCCTTCTCCAACCACCCGAGCGCGGTGATCGTGCCGGCGGTGCTCGCCGTCGCCGCACGGTCCGGCGCCGACGGGCGGCGCATGGCGGCGGCCTATGTCGCGGGCTACGAGGTCTGGTGCGACCTCTTCCTGCGCGAACGCGACCACTACTACAGCCGCGGCTGGCACCCGACGGCGGTGCTGGGGCCCGTCGGCGCGGCGGCGGCGGCGGCGGTCGCGATGGGGCTGGATGCGGAGCGCGCGATGCACGCCATCGCCATCGCCGCGTCCCAGGGCGGCGGCGTGTTCGAGAATTTCGGCAGCATGGTGAAGCCGCTGCATGGCGGCCGCGCCGCGCAATCCGGCGTGGTCGCCGCAGGCCTCGCCGCGGCGGGCATGACCGCCAGTCCGACCGCGCTGGAAGGCGCGTCCGGCCTGATGCGCGCGCTGTCGCCGAACGGCAACGTGGACATCGACACGCCGCCGCGTCTTAGCGAGACATGGCACAGCGCGACGCGCGGGCTGAACCTGAAGCGCTATCCCGTGGTGGGCGCCGCGCAGCGCCTGGCCGACATGGCGGTCGGGCTGCATGCCGCCGGCGCGCCGCGCGACGCCGCGCAGGTCGCGCGCATCGCGGTGACGATCAGCGAGAAGCATCTGCGCGTGATGCCGTTCGGCCTGCCGGAAGGCAGCCTGCAGGCCAAGTTCAGCCTGCCCTTCATCGTGGCCTGCGGCCTGCGCCATGGCCGCGTGGGTCTCGCCGAGGTGAGCGACGAGGCCGCTGCCGATCCCGCGATCCGCGCGCTGGCCCAGCGCATCGTAATCACCACGACGGCCGAGGCCGACCCGAACTGGCCCGATGCCGCCCCCACGGATGTGCTGGAGATCGAGACGACGGACGGACGCCGCATCGCCGCCCCGCCGGTCGCGCGCTGGCGCGGCCATGCCGACAACCCCATGGATGCGGCGGAACTGCGCGCGAAGTTCATGGACTGTGCGCGCTACGCCGATGTGCCGCAGGACCGCGCGAGCGCGCTGTTCGACACGCTGCAGCGGCTGGAGGACCTGCCGGGCGCCGCTGCCATCACCTCGGTCCTGGGCGCGACCCATGGCTGAGTGGCGCACGCGCGAGCGCATCCCGTTCTGGACGCCGGCGACGCGGCCGCGGATGGACTGGCCGGGCGGCGCGCGCGTGGCGGTCTGGGTGGTGCCGAACCTCGAGTACTACGAATACGCGCCCCCGCGTTACGACTTCCGCGACCAGTTCTCCCGTATCCGGCATCCCGACACGATGCAATGGGGCTATCGCGACTACGGCAACCGCGTGGGCGTGTGGCGCCTGGCCGAGGCCTTCGCCGAGTATCCGATCCGCGTCACGGCCTCGACGAATCTCGCGATCTTCGAGCATTGCCCGGAGATCGCGGCGCTGGTGCGCGAGCGGCAGTGGGAGGTGATGAGCCACGGGCTCTACAACACGCGCTACCTCGGCCGGTCCACGGAGGAGGAGGAGCGCGCGGGCTTCGCGCTGGAAGCCGAGATCTGCGCGCGCCACACCGGGACCACGCCGGCCGGGCTGCTCGGGCCCTGCGTGACGAACTCGCCCTGGACGATGGACCTGATTGCGGAAGCCGGCATGCGCTATCACGCGGACTGGGTGCATGACGACATCCCCGTGCCGATCGCGACGCGCAGCGGACGTCGGCTGGTCTCGGTGCCCTACAACTACGACATCAACGACGGCCCGGCGCTGGAAGGCCATTTCGACGCGGCCTATCTCGTCGAAGGTTGCATTGCCCAGTTCGACCGCCTGCATGCCGAAGCTGCGGAGGAAGGCAGCAAGGTCTTCTGCCTGGCGCTGCACACCTACCTCATGGGCCAGCCCCACACGATCGGCGCGCTGCGGCGGATCCTGGATCATGTCTGCGCCGCCGACGGCGTCTGGTTCGCGACGGGCGGCGAGATCGCCGACGCCGCGATGCCGGTGCTGGACGCGTGGGAGCGCGCGCGATGAGCGGCCAGTTGCAGCGCGGGCAGCCCGATCATCCGCACTCCGCCTGGTCCGCGCTGCCGACGCGCACGCCGCTGCGCTTCGCCAACGGCGCGGCGGTCGCGGCCTGCCCGGTGATCGCCTTCGATACGCATGAGGATGCGCCGCCGGCGGGCTGGCCGCAGCCGAACTGGCTCTCTGGCGGCGTTGGCATGCGGCCCGATCCCAACATCGCCCGTATCGGCCAGCGCGACTACGGGCTGCGCGCGGGCTGGCCGCGGCTGCGCGCCGCGATCCTCGGCGCCGGTCTGCGCTACGCCGCCGCCATGGACGCGATGACGGCGGAGCAACTGCCCGAGCTCCGCGACGAGGTCGCGCGGGACGTCGCCACCGGTGGCGCCGAATGGGTCGCGCATGGGATCAGCATCAACCGCCCGCTGCATGACGGGATGAACGAGGCCGAGGAATTCGGCTGCATCGCCGAGACGCGCCACCGCCTGGCCGCCCAAGGCATCGTCGCGAAGGGGTGGTGGGGCCCGGAATACGGCGAATCGCAGCGCACGCCGGCGCTGCTGGCCGAGGCCGGCTACGCCTTCACGCTCGACTGGTGCAACGACGAGCAGCCCTACGCCATGACCGTCCCGCGCGGACGGATCGCCGCGCTGCCACCCTTCGCCGATCTCGACGACGCCTTCAGTCTCTGCTCGCCGCGCGGCATCACGCCGGCGAGCTACGCCGCGAACCTCGCCATGGCCGCCGAGGGCCTGGCGCGCGACGGTGCGTCATCCGCGCGCTGCATGGTGTGGATGATGCGCCCCTTCCTGTCCGGCCAACCCTTCCGCATCGTCCCGATCGAGGCCGCGCTGAAGCGCATCGGCGCGACGCCGGGCGTCTGGGCCGCGCTGCCTTCCGAGATCCTGCACCAAGCCGGCCTGATGGAGGCCCCATGACCACCGACACCGATGCGACGCTCGCCGCGATCCGCGCGATCTACGACAGCCAACACATCCGCACGAAGCAGCTCGGCTTCGGCCGCAAGGCCGCGGTCCTGGTCGTGGATTTCCAGCATCTCTACACCCGCGGCCGTGCCTCCACCGGGCTGGACGCGGTCGAGGCCACCGCGACGCTGCTGAAGGCCGCGCGGGCGGCGGGGATGCGCGCGATCTACACAGTCGTGGCCTATGCGCCGGGCGACGAGGAGCGCGTGCTCTGGACGATGAAGCTGCCGGGGCTGCTGGACAACCGCACGGGATCGGAAGCCGTGCAGGTGGACCCGCTGATCGCGCCGCAGCCTGGCGACAGCGTGATCGAGAAGAAGGCGGCCTCGGCCTTCCTGCACACCGGCCTGGCGGAGGCGCTGAAGGCCGAAGGCGTGGACACGCTGCTGGTCTGCGGCACCTCCACCTCGGGCTGCGTGCGCGCCTCCGTCGTCGAGGGCATGGGGCAGGACTTCCGCATGATCGTGGTGAAGGAATGCGTCAGCGACCGTTCCGCGCTGCTGCACGAGGTCGCGCTGTTCGACATGGGCTCGAAATACGCCGACCTCGTCACCCTGGACGAGGCGCTGGCCGCGATCGCCGCGCACCGGCAGGCCGCGTGACGCAGGCAGTCCGCCTCGAGGAGGTCTCCAAGACCTTCCGCACCGCGCAGGGCGAGGTCCAGGCGCTGCGGCCGACCAGCCTGACGGTCGCGCAGGGCGAGATCCTCGGCCTGCTCGGCTTCTCCGGCGCCGGCAAGTCGACGCTGCTGCGCACCATCAACCGGCTGGAGGAGCCGACGGGCGGGCGCATCATCGTCGAAGGCACCGACATCACCGCGCTGTCGGGCGCCGCGCTGCGCCAGGCGCGCGCCCACATCGGCATGATCTTCCAGCAGTTCAACCTGCTGGCCCAGCGCACCGCGCTGGAGAACGTGGCGCTCGCGCTCGACATCGCCGGCGTGGGCGGCGCGGAACGCCTGCGACGCGCAGAGGAAGCGCTGGCGACGGTGGGCCTGTCCGACAAGGCGCGCGCCTACCCGGCGCAGCTCTCCGGCGGCCAGCGGCAGCGCGTCGCGATCGCGCGCGCGCTGGTCAACAACCCGCGCGTCCTGCTGTCGGACGAGGCCACCAGCGCGCTCGACCCGCATTCGTCGTTGTCCATCCTGCGCTTCCTCAAGCGGCTCTGCCGCGAACGTGGCATGACCATCCTGCTCGTCACCCACGACATCAACGTCGCGCAGTACATGTGCGACCGCGCGCTGGTGATGGAGAAGGGCGCGGTCGTGGAGACGCTGGAGTTCCGCGACCCGCGCCCGACCAGCGCGCTCGGCCGCTTCTTCCTCGAGACGCACAAGGGCTGGACGGACGAGACGCTGGTGCCGGGCGAGGAAGCTGCTTGATGGCTGCCTATTCACGGCTTCACGCGCTGCGCATGCTACGCCGATCGGAGGCCGGGTGATGCTGGACGGCTTCCTCTCGCTCTGGCCCGACCTGCAGAAGGCGATCGGCGAGACGCTGCTGATGGTCGGCATCACCATGGTCTTCGCGGTGCTGGTCGGCATCCCGCTGGGCCTGCTGCTGTTCCTCACGCGCGACGGCGGCCTGTCGCCGCGGCCGCTGCTCAACCGGGTCACGGCCGCGGCAGTCAACGCGCTGCGGAGCTTCCCCTTCATCATCCTGATGGTGCTGCTGATCCCCGTGGCGCGCATCGTCGTCGGCACCTCGATCGGGCCGCGCGCGGCCGCGCTCGCGCTCTCCGTCGCCGCCATCCCCTTCTTCGCCCGCCTGGTCGAGCAGAATTTGCGGGAGGTGCCGCGCGGCGTTGTGGACGCCGCCATCGCCTCCGGCGCGTCCAGCTGGCAGATCATCCGCTACGTGCTGCTGCCCGAAGCCCGGCCCGGCCTGATCGGCAGCGTCACCATCACCGCGACGGGCTTCATCGCCTATTCCGCCGTCGCCGGCGCGATCGGGGCGGGGGGCCTGGGCGACCTCGCCATCCGCTACGGCTATTATCGCTTCGAGACCGATGTCATGGTCTGGTGCGTGATCGTGATGTTCGTGCTGGTGCAGGGCACGCAATGGATCGGGGACTGGCTGGTGCGGCGCCTGGATCGCCGCTGACGGGGAGAGATGCGATGAACAGGCGGCACCTTCTGGGATTCCTGGGCGCGGCGGTCGCGATGCCCGCGATGGCACAGGACCGTCAGATCCGCATCGGCTTCTTCCCCGGTCCCTATGCCGACCAGTTCAAGCGCGCCATCCAGCCCATGCTGGAACGCGAGGGCTACCGCGTGACGGTGACGGAACTCTCCAACGCCATCCAGCCCAACACCGCGGTGATGGACGGCGCGCTCGACGCCAACATCTTCCAGAACCGCGCCTTCATGGAGACCTTCAACGAACGCAACCGCGGCGACCTGCGCGAGATGCTGCGCATCCCCTCCGCGCCGCTCGGCCTCTACAGCCGCAACATCACTGCGCTGGACGGGATCCGCAACGGCATGCGGGTCGCGGTGCCGAACGACCCCGCCAACATGGGCCGCGCGCTGGCCTTCCTGGCAAGCCTCAACCTGATCACGCTCGACCCGTCGGTGCCAGCGACGCGCGCGACCCAGCGCAACATCACGGGCAACCCGCGCAACCTGCAGATCGTGCCACTGGACGCGCCGCAGATGCCGCGCGCGCTGCCCGACGTGGACGCCGCGGCAATCCTCGGCAACCACGTCATCGCGGCGGGGATGCTGCTGTCCAGCGCCATCGCGCTGGAGGATCCCGCGCCGGAGTACCAGATCATCATCGTCGCGCGAGAGGGCGCCGCGAACGCGCCCTGGCTGCGCGACCTGCTCGCGGCCTATCGCTCGCCGGCCTTCAAGGAGTTCATCGCGAACGACCCGCGCAGCCGCGGCTTCTCGACGCCCGACTACTGGCGTTGAGCATCGCGCTCGACCACGCCGGCATCCTGGTCCCACGGCTCGAAAAGGCCGCGGCGCTGCTGGCGCGGCTCGGCTTCACGCTGACCGCGCGGGCCGAGCATCGCGCCGCCGACGGCGCCAGCGCGGGCAGCGCGCAATGCTCCATCATGCTCGAGACCGGCTATGTCGAGGTGCAGGAGATCGCGGAGCTCGCCACCAGCGCGCATCTGCTGGCCGCCGCCGCGCGGCGCAATTTCGGGCTGCACACGCTCGCCTTCGACGTGCAGGACGCCGAGGCCGCGCGACAGGCGGTGGCCGCGTCCGGGCTGTCGGTGACGCCGGTCATGCACTGGGCCCGCCGCGTCGAGGAGCCGGACATCGCGGCCGAGGCGCGCTTCGCCTTCTTCGTTGCTGCCTATGACGCGAAGGACGAGGCGCTGCTCTGCTGGGTGCAGCACCTGACCCCCGAGGCGCTGCGTAGCCCGCGGCTCCTGCGCCATGCGAACGGCGCGCGCGCGTTGCGATCGGTGATCATCGCGACATCCGGCGATCCTTCAACGCTGGTTGCGCGATACGTTGCGGCCGGCGGTGCGAACGGAGAAGGCGCCGTGCGCTTCGGCGACGGCCTGGTCGAGATCCGCCGGCAAGACGCGCTGCCGTCATGCCTTCACCGCGACTGGCCGGCGGACGCCTGGTTCGCCGCGCTGCGCATCGCCTTCGCTGACCCAGCCCTCTTCGCCGATGCCGCGCAGCGCGAGGGCTTCGACGCCCGGCCCTGGGATGGCGCCATTGCGGTGGACCTGCGCCGGGCGCTCGGCTGCGTCATCGTCGCGGAGCAGGCGCCAGGCTGAACGGCACCACGCGTCCCGCCGACGTCCCGCTTTCGTCCAGTACCCAGTCCCGCACCGCCGCGCCGTAATCCGCAAAGGCCAGCACGACCGAGGACAGCCACGGCGCCACCCAGGCGTTCAACGGCCCGCCATCGAAGCCCCAGATCGGCGGGAGCCTTGGCAGTCCCGCATCCGCCAGCACGCGATGCGCGGCGAAGGCGATGAGGTCGGAGGTGCAGAGCAGCCCGTCCGGCAGCCGCCCGCGCCTGAGCATCCGCCGCGCCGCCTCGGCGCCGATCCTGAGGTGATCGAGGCCCGCCCCGCCCAGCACGTCGCCCGCCGCCAGCCGCGCGCCCGCGGCTTCGCGGAAGCCGGCCAGCCGGTCCGCGGTGGCCGAGGAGAAGAGCGGCCCGTGGATCGCGCCGAGCCGCCGCGCGCCGCCCGCGATCAGCGCGCGCGCCACCGCCGCGCCCGCGGCGTGGTCGTCTATGCCGACGAAGGGCGCCGGCGCGCCGGGGCAGCGCCGCGCGACGAAGAGCAGCCGGTCCCCCGCCGCGCGTGCTTGCGCCAGGCCGGGGCTTTCGACCGCGCCCAGCAGCACCGTCGCGCGCGGCCGCAGCGCGCGCATCGCCGCCAGCGCCTGGTCCTGCAGCGCGGCCTGGTCATGCGTGTCGGAGATGATCGCGGCGATGCCGTCGGCAGCCAGTGCCGCCTCGATGGAGGATGCGATCGCGGCCATGGTCGGGTTCGCCAGGTTCGGCGCGAGCAGCGCAACGAGTTCGCCCTGTCCCCGCCGCAGCTCGCGCGCCGCGGCAAGCGGGCGGTAGGCCAGCCGGTTCGCCACGGCCTGCACACGTGCCACCGTCTCGGCATTCGCCTTGCCCGGCACGCCGTTCAGCACGCGCGAGGCCGTGGCGATGGACACGCCCGCTTCCTCCGCGACCTGGCGGAGCGTCGGCGCTCCGAGACCGGTGACATTCTTTCTGGACATCGCGCTCCGTCCCGCGGTAGCATGCAGAAGGTAAACGTTTACCCTCGTGCAGGCAAGGCGGGGGAGACAAGGGAGGATACGATGCGCGACAGCATTCTCGGCCAGGCCAGGCTCACCCGGCGCGCACTCGGCGGCGCGGCCGTCGCGGCACTGGCCTTGCCCGCCGTGGCGCGCGCGCAGGCCGCGACGCTCACGGTCTGGCATGACCTCGGCGACAACGGCATCGCCTGGTTCAACCGCGTGGGCGAGGCCTTCGCGCAGGTGCGGCCGGGCGTGACGATACGCAGCCAGTCCTTCCCGACCGACCAGTGGTTCGGGCGCGTGATCGGCGCGATCAACACCAACTCCGCGCCGGACCTGATCTTCAACAACTACGAACGCGTCATCCGCATCCAGTCCCAGACCTCCAAGGTCATGGACATGAAGCCCGTGCTGGACAGCATCCAGGACCGCGGCTTCCTGACCGAGGCCGACCTGCGCGTCGCCACCTTCGGCGGGAAGATGATCATCATCCCCGTCCAGCGCGTGCAGATGGCGCTCGGCACCCGCAAGTCCTGGCTGGACAAGGTCGGCGAGCAGGTGCCGGTGACCTGGGACGACGTGAAGCGCATCGCGCCGAAGTTCAGGGACAACGACCCCGACGGCAACGGCCGCGCCGACACCTTCCCCTTCGCGCTGCAGGCCGCCCGTCCGCGCGACCTCATCCACATGCTGGACCTCTTCACCTTCGGCGCCGGGCTGAACCACACGCTGATCGACCCGCAGGGCAACATCGTCATCGACGAGCCACAGCACGCCGCGGTGCTGACGGAGTTCCTGCGGACCTACTCGACCTACCGCTTCGTCGCGCCCGACACGATCAACCACTCCTTCACCGAGATGTACCAGGTGATCGAGGGCGGGCGCGCCGGCATGTTCCGTGTGGGCGACTGGAACGTCGGCCGCTGGGATCGCCCGAACATCCTGAACGGCGACTTCGTGTCCCACCCCTGGCCGCGCTTCTTCCCCGACCGCGACCCCGCCGTGGTGATCGGCGGCATGCGCGGCGTCGGCATCCCGGAGAACGCGCCGAACCGCGATCTCTCCATCGCCTTCGCCCGCTTCATGCTGGAGAAGCCGCCGCAGCAGGCCAGCCTGCAGGTGATGGGATCGGCCATGCGCACCGACCTCGACCTCGGCGCGCTGTCGCCACAGCAGCAGTGGTTCGCGCGCGCGCAGCACAAGCTCGTCGCCTACGACTTCCCCGAGGCGACCTTCACCTACTACCCCGAGCTCGAGGCGCAGTATCACCGCCGCCTGCTCGCCGCCATCGCGACGCCGCCGCGCGACCACGAGGTCTTCGTGCGCGACCTCGCCAAGGACATGCGGGACACCGCACAGCGACTGTCGCGCGGATGAGCGCGGGGCCCGTCGCCGCCGGGCGCCTGCCCGGCGGCGAGAGGCGGCCGCTCGCGGGCCTGATCGCCCGCACCAGGGGAGAGGGGGTGTTCTACCTCCTCGTGCTGCCCTTCGCCGCGCTCACCATCCTGTTCGGGCTGTGGCCGATCCTGCTGTCGGTGCAGGTGTCGTTCACGGCGTCCGCCACCGCATTGCGGCCCGACCCGCAATGGGTGGGCTTCGCGAACTACGCGACCGTGCTGGCGGACGAGCAGTTCCTGGGCAGCCTCTGGCGCACGCTGGCCTATACCGTCATGGCGGTCGTGGCCAACCTGGCCTTCGCGCTGGCCGCGGCGCTGCTGCTGGATTCGAAGCTGCTGCCGCGGGGCAACATGCTGTTCCGCCTCGTGCTCTTCCTGCCGGTCGTGACGCCCGATGTCGCGGGCTATGTCGTCTGGCGCTGGCTGTTCGACCGCAGCTTCGGCGCGGTGAACGCGGCGCTGGACCTGGTGGGCCTGCCGCCCTTTGGCGGGCTGACCATGGTCGGCACCGCCACGACGGCCATCCTGATCGCCGAGCTCTGGCACCACGCCGGCTTCTACATGCTGATCTTCCTCGCCAACCTCGCGATCCGCGATCCCGCGCTGGAGGAAGCCGCCAAGGTGGACGGCGCCGGCGTCTGGGCGCGCTTCCGGCACGTGATCCTGCCGCAGCTGCGCCCCGCGATCGTGATCAACCTGGTCTACGCGACGATCCAGTTCCTCAAGACCTTCACCGTGGTCGTGGTGATGACGAAGGGCGGGCCGGCGGAAAGCACGACCTTCGTCAGCTACCTCGCCTATCAGTTCTTCGACCAGGCCCGCTACGGAGAGGCGACGGCCATGGCAACCATCCTCTTCGCGATCGTCATCGCGTTGTCGCTGCTGGCCTATGGGCTCGGCGAAAGGGGGCGGACATGAAGCGCGCGCTGCCCTCCGTCGCCGCCTATGCCGTCGCCATCCCCGTCGCCGCGGCCTTCCTCTTCCCCTATGCTTGGATGCTCTCCGGCGCGTTCCGGCGCACGCGCGACGTGCTGTCCGACCCGCTGCGGCTCTGGCCGGAGCAGTGGAACCTCGACGTGCTGGAGGATATCGGCCGGATCGGCGGCGTCCCGCTCTGGAGCTTCGTCGCGAACTCGCTGCTCTACACCGCGCTGGCCACGGTAATCGGTACGCTGGCGGCCGCACTCGGCGCCTATGCGATCGTGCGCAAGCCGCATCTGCCGGGCTTCCGCTGGCTGCGCGCGGGATTCCTGCTGACGGTGATGTACCCCTACATGCTGCTGGTCATCCCCGTGTACATCGTGATGCACAAGATCGGCCTGTTGGGATCGCCGCTCGGCATCGTGCTGTTCCTCTGCCTCGGTCCCATCCAGTTCTTCCTCTTCGAGCAGTTCTTCCGCGCCATCCCCAAGGAAGTGATCGAGGCCGCGACGATCGACGGCGCCAGCGAATGGCAGATCCTGCTGCGGATCGTGCTGCCCATGGCGATGCCGGTGACCGCGACGGTCTCGCTGATCGGCTTCCTGCTGACCTGGGCGCAGTGGTTCCCGGTCCTCGTGATCTCGCGCGGGCCGGAGACCTACACGCTGCCCGTCGCGTTGCTCTCGCTGAACACGGAGCTCGGCGCGAGCTTCCAGGGCATCATGGCGCTGGCGGTGATCACGACGCTGCCGCCGGCGATCCTCTTCCTGCTGGCGCAGCGCCGCGTGATGCAGGGCATGGCGCAGGGAGCCGTCAAGGGATGATGCAAGGTCTGCCGGAGCGGATCGAGACGGCGCGGCGGCGCACGCTGGCCTGGCTCGATGCGATGCAGGCGCCCGGCCTGCCGCGCGGCGTCTCCCGCATCAGCGCCGCGCATGACGCGGAACGCTGGCCCGGCGTGCTACTCCCCGGCACCTACAACGCCGTGATGTGCCGCGCGCTGATCGGCGGCCTCGACGGCTTCTCCGCCGCCGATCGCGGCGCGCTGGTCGCCTGGCTGGAATCGCACCGCCTGGCCGATGGCCGCTTCCGCATCCCCGGCATGCGCGACGAGGACGTGTTCAAGAAGCCCGACCCCGTCGAGACCTGGGGCTACATCGACTTCCACGTCACGAACTACAGCCTCGGCGCCATCGAGGCGCTTGATCCCGCGCGCCGGCCGAAGCTGGATTTCGCGCGCCGCTTCCTGGACCCGCAACCCCTTCTCGCCTGGCTCGCGCTGCGCGACCTCCGCGACCCCTGGCAGGAGGGGAACAACATCGTCAACCTCGGCAGCTTCCTTCTGGGGCTGATGGCCGAGGACGCGACCCGCGCCGACCGCGCGCTGCAACTGATGTTCGACTGGCACGACCGCCTGCAGGAGCCCGCGACCGGCTTCTGGGGGGTGAACCAGGCACATGATGCGCGCGCGCTGCTGCACGCCTTCGCAGGCTCCATGCACAATTTCCACCTGTGGTACGAGACGCGCCGCGTCCTGCCGTACCAGGCGCGCGCGATGGACTACGTGCTGACTCTGCCGCCCGTGATCGACAGCGCCTGCATCGACGTGGACGCGGTGGACCTGCTGGTGCATGGCCTGGCGCTCACCGGACACCGGGACGCCGATGTCCGGGCCTGGTGCGCCGCGCTGCTGCCGCGGCTGCTGGACTGGCAGGAGGATGACGGCGGCTTCTGCGACATCCGGGACGGCGTCCGCCGCCAGGATGGCTGGGTGCGCGGCTACGAGGAGCCGCAGGGTTTCTCCAACACCTTCGCCACCTTTTTCCGCTGGATCGCCATCGCGATGATCGCCGACCTGTTCTGGCCGCGCCGCTGGCCCTGGCGCTTCCGGCGGATGGTCGGGATCGGCTACCGGATGCCCATGTCCGGTCGCCCGAGGGCGGAGGCGCCGAAGGCGACGAGCACCGAGGGCGTGAATCGGACATGACGAAGATGGCGCGATGAACGACGCCGAGGACCCCTTCGCGCATCTGCACGACGAGGCCTACGACGCCGCGCTGGTCGCGCGCCGCGCCACCGCCGCGACGCTGGTGCTGCCGCAGGGGCGCCCCGTCATCCCGCTCGACGGCACCTGGCGCCTGACGCTCGACCTCTTCGAGGAGGGGTTGCGCCAGCGCTGGTACGACTACGACGACGCGCCGCCCGAACGCTGGGACACGCCGCGCGACTGGCAATGGGATGCCGGCGAGCCCGCGCCCGTGCCGGGCTGCTTCACCCTGCTGCGGCCGGAACTGCTGCACTACGAAGGCGCGGTCTGGTACATCAGGGACTTCGACGCCGAGGCGGCGGGCGACGACGCCGTGCTGCTGCAGTTCGGCGCCGCCGCGCAGCGCGCCGAAATCTTCCTCAACGGCATCCATCTCGGCGGCCATCTCGGGGGGTCCACGCCCTTCACGCTGGACGCCACCGCCGCGCTGCGGCCCGGGCGCAACCGGCTGATGGTGATGGTGGAGAACGCACGCCGCCCCGACCGCGTGCCGATGCGCCATTTCGACTGGTTCAACCATGGCGGCCTGCACCGGTCGGTCGCGCTGATGCGCGTGCCGCGCCTGCATCTGCGCCACTTCGCCGCCTGGCTCGACAGGGGCGGCATCCGTGTCCGCGCGCGGCTTTCCGCGCGGCGGGACGCGACGGCGCGGATCCGCATTCCCGCCCTCGGCCTGGATGCCGCCTTGCCCATCGTCGCGGGCGAGGGCGAAATCCTGCTGCCCGCCGACCCTCCGCGCTGGTCGCCCGCCTCGCCGACGCTGCTGGACGTCGAGGTCTCGCTCGGCGGCGACGTGCTGCGCGACCGCATCGGCTTCCGCGACATCCGCACGGAGGGAACGCGCATCCTGCTGAACGGCGAGGACCTGGTCCTCTGTGGCGCCTGCGTGCATGAGGACGACGTCGCGACCGGCCGCTGCACCGATCCCGCCGACATCGCCCGCCGCATCGCGCATGCCAGGGAGCTCGGCGCCAACTTCCTCCGTCTCACGCACTATCCCCATGACGAGCGCGTCGCGCGCGCCTGCGACGAGGCCGGGCTGCTGCTCTGGGCCGAGATCCCGGTCTACTGGGCGATCGACTTCGCCAACCCTGCGACGCTGGCCGATGCGCGCAACCAGCTCGAGGAGCTGATCGCCCGCGACGCCAACCGCGCCAGCGTCATCCTCTGGGGCGTCGGCAACGAGAACGCGGACACCGATGCGCGCCTGCATTTCATGGCGACGCTGGCCGCAGCCGCGAAATCAGCCGATCCCTCGCGCCTGGTGACCGCGGCCTGCCTGATCAACCGCGAGACCTTCCGCATCGAGGACCGCCTGGCGGACCACCTCGACGTCATCGGCCTCAACGAATACTTCGGCTGGTACGAGCAGGGCTTCCAGGGCCTGCAGCGCCTGCTCGCGAACTCCAGGCCCGACCGCCCCGTCATCATCAGCGAGACCGGGGCCGATGCGCTGGCGGGCTATCGCGATCCCGCCGCGCCGCTGTTCAGCGAGGAACGCCAGGTCGCCTTCTACGAGGGCCAGGCCGCCGCGCTGGAACGCGCGACGTATGTGCGCGGCATCGCGGCCTGGCTGCTCTACGATTTCCGCTCGCTGCGCCGGCAGACGCTCCCGCAGGGTGGCTTCAACCGCAAGGGCGTGATCGCCGAGGATAAGGCAACGAGGAAGCTGGGCTTCGCCGCTCTTGCCGCCCTGTTCGAACGGTTGCGCGCGGCACGCGCCGAGCGCTGATCGCGGGTCAGTCCGCGGTGATGTTGTTGCGGCGGATGACTTCCGCCCATTTGCGGTTCTCGCTGGCGATGAAGGCGCCGAATTCCTCGGGGCTGCCGCCGCCCGGGATGGCGCCCTGGTCGTGCAGCAGGCGGCGGACTTCCTCGTCCTGCAGGGCCGCGATCGCGGCGCGGCGCAGCGCCGCCAGCGGTCCCGGCGCCGTGCGCGCCGGCGCCACCAGCCCGTGCCAGTTGCTCGCGTCCACCGAGGGATGGCCCGCCTCGATGAAGGTCGGTACGTCGGGCAGCCAGGACAGCCGCTGCGGCGTGCCGACGGCCAGCGCCCGCAGGCTGCCGGCCTGGATGTTGGACAGCAGCACCGGCAGGTCCGCGAAGCCGAACTGCACCTCGTTGCGCAGGATCGCGGTGGCGAGCTGCCCGCCGGAATTGTAGCTGATGTGCACGGCCTCGATCCCCGCCGCGGCCAGCAGCTGCGCCGCCGCGAGGTGCGGCATGGACCCGTTGCCGGTGGAGCCGAAATTCAGCGAACCCGGCCGCGCCTTCGCGCCCGCGACCAGCTCCGCCAGCGTGCGGAAGGGCGAGGCCGCCGGCACCACCACGGGCTCCGGCACCAGCACGCCCTGGGTGAGCGGCGCGAGGTCCGTCATCGGGTTGTACGGCGTGGCGCGTCCGAGGTTGGGCGATATCGCGAGCCCGCCGGCGCTGCCGATGCCGAAGGTGTAGCCGTCGCCCGCGGCCTTCGCGACGACGTCCACGCCCGTCACGCCGCCCGCGCCCGCGCGGTTCTCCACCACGACGGGCTGGCCGAGCGTCGCCGCCATGCGCGGCGTCAGGATCCGCGCGACGATGTCGGACGGGCCGCCGGCCGCGAAGGGCACGACGAAGCGGACCGGCCGGTTCGGGAAGCCGTCCTGCGCCAGGGCCGGTCTGGCCAGCACGGCGCAGAGCCCTGCGGCGGCGATGGTGCGACGCTTCATCTCGTTCTCTCCCTTGTCAGTCCAGGCCCGGCAGGCGGTAAAAGCGCGCGGCGCTGCGGCGGAACAGGTCGGCCTTCTCGGCCTCGCTCGCGCCCGATGCGATGCGCTTCATCGCGTTCCAGCCGATGCCATAGGCGAAGCCGCCCTTGTCCACGGGGAAGTTGCTCTCGAACATGCAGCGCGACGCGCCGAAGAGCTCGATGATCGTCTCCATCCAGGGCTTCCAGGCCTGCGCCAGCTCGGCGGAGCTCGGCGCGCGGCCGCGTTCCTCGAAGCCGAAGCCGGGCAGGCGCATCCCGAGCCCCCCGAGCTTCATCATCACGTTCGGGCAGGTCGCGAGGTCGCGCAGATGGGCCGACCACGCCGCGAAGACCTCCTCCCGCCTGCCGGCATAGCGCCCGATGCCGAGGATCCCGCCGCAGTGGTTCAGCACGATCGGCAGCGCGGGGAAGGCGCGCGCCAGCGACACCAGGCGCGGGATCTGGTGAAAATACAGCCAGGCGTCGAAGCTCAGCCCCAGCGCGTGCAGCTGCGCGATGCCGGCCCGGAAGCCTGGGCTGTTCAGCATGTCCTCGGGCGGCGTGTAGGCGGGGTTGAGCAGAGCGGGATCGGGATCCCAGGTCGCGATGTCGCGGATGCCGCGGAACCGCTCGCCGCCCGCGCGGATATGCGCCTCCAGCACCGGCCGCACGGCATCGCCGAGCCGCAGGTCCGCGACGCCGACGATCCCCGCGCAGACGCGGATCGCGCCGTAGCGGCCCGAGGCGCACATCGCGCCGACGCCGTTGGCGAACTCCGTCTCGTTGACGCCGCGCATCGCCTCCGGCCCGTCAGCGCGCAGGAAGGACCGCGTGGACTGGACATAGACCGTCGCGCGGATGTCGTGGCCGCTGCCCGTCACGTCGGCCAGCAGCTCGTCCAGCAGGTACCGCCAGCCCGGACGGTCGTACCGTCCCGGTGAATCCCAGAGGTGATGATGCGGATCGACGATCGGCAGCGCGGGCTCGATCGCCGGCTCGACCGTCGTCGCCAGCCAGTCCTCGCGTACATGCGATGCCGTGCTCACGGCGCCGGAAACTCAGGATCCTCGAACTCCGGCACGATGCTGCCCGGTATCCCCAGCTCGAAGGCGTTCAGCGTCAGCGACACCATGCAGTAGAAGCCGAGGATCGCGACCAGCTCCACCATCCCCTGCTCGCCCAGCACCGCGATGCCGCGGTCGTACAGCGCCTGCGGGATGCGCCCCTTCGGCAGCAGCACCGTTGCGATGTCGTAGACCACCTGCTCCCGCTCGTCGCGCAGCACCGGCGCGCGGCGCGCGGCGATCGCCGCGATCACCTCGTGGTCCATCCCGGCCTTCAGCCCCTCGCGCTTGTGCGCGGTCCATTCGTGATGGGACGTCCAGTGCCGCGCGCAGAGCAGGATCGCGAGCTCCGAGATGCGGGGCTCCAGCGTTGTCTTGAATCGCAGCAGCTCGCCCAGGCGCTGGCCGCGGTTGGCGAGCTCCACATTGCGCAGCCAGGCGATCATCGGGGCGGGGACGCGGCCGCGGATGCCGGCGACGACCTCCGCCACGGCGTCCTTCTGCGCGGGGCTCATCGCCTCTTCCGGCAGCATCTCCAGTCGGGCCATGTCCGTCTCCTCCGCGGCCCGGTATAGGCAGCGCGGCCAGCAGTGGAAAGGCAGGGGAGGTCGGGCATGGCGCAGCGCTTCGCGGACAAGGTCGCAGTGGTTACCGGCGCGGGCTGCGTCGGCCCGGGCTGGGGCAACGGGCGGGCCATCGCGGTCGGGCTGGCGCGCGAAGGCGCGACGGTCATCGGCCTGGACCGCGACCCCGATTCCATGACGGAAACCGCGGAACGCATCGCCGCCGAGGGCGGCCGCTTCCATCCCGGCATCCTCGACGTCACCGACCACGCCGCCATCGCGGGCATGGTCGCCGACATCGCCGCGACGCATGGCCGCATCGACGTCCTCGTGAACAATGTCGGCGGCAGCGCCGCCGGCGGCCCGGTCGAGATGGCGGAGGAGGTCTGGGACCTGCAGATCGACACCAACCTGAAGTCCGTCTTCCTGATGCTGAAGCACGTCCTGCCGGTCATGGAGAAGCAGGGCGGCGGCGCGGTGGTGAACCTTGCGTCCACGTCCGGCATCCGCTTCACCGGCGCGGCGCAGGTCGCCTATGCCGCGTCGAAGGCGGGCGTGATCCAGCTCTCGCGCGTCGTCGCGGTGCAGTACGCGGCGAAGGGGATCCGCGTGAACACCGTGGTGCCGGGCCAGATGCACACGCCGATGGTCGAGGCGCGGCTGGCCGGCCAGCGCGCCGGGGGCAACGTCGAGGCGCTGGTGAAGCAGCGCCTGGCGCGCATCCCGATGGGCTTCGCCGGCGACGGACGCGACACCGCCGCGGCGGTGCTCTTCCTCGCGTCGGAGGAGGCGCGCTTCGTCACCGGGACGGAACTTGTCGTGGATGGCGGGATGAGCGTGCGCTGCGGTTGAACCGATCGTCCGGGTTCCTTGCGCCCGGGGCGCAGTCTAGGATCGGATCGTGCGACGCGGCGGGTGTCCGGCCCGCCGAGCATCACGCGATCCGGAGCGCCGCGATTGGCGTCTGCGCCGAGCAACCGGCCGAGGGCCGCCCCCGACAGCGGCTCGCCGCGCCGCTTCCGCGCCCATCTGCTCGGCCTCGTCCTGGCCGTCGCGCTGCCGCTTGTCACGCTCTCCGCCGCGCTGGTGCTCTGGACCGCGGAGGGCAGGCGGGACGAGGCGCTGCGCAGTCTGGAACGCACGGCGCAGATGCTGCAGATCGCGATCGACCGCGAGCTCGGCCTGACCATCACGGCGCTGCAGGCGCTGGCCACCGCGCCGGCCGCGGTCGCCGCGATCACCGAAGGCGCGGGCGGCGCGGCCGCTTCCGGCTTCCGCGCGCAGGCGCGGGCCCTGATCGAGGCGCGGCCGGATGCGCTGACCGCGGTCTGGCTGGTGCCCCCCGACAGCGTCGTGCCGGTGGTGAACACGCTGGTGCCGGCGGGCCAGCCCGCGCCGCCGCTGACCGCCACCCGCTTCCCGCCGCGGCCTATCGGGACCCCGCCCACGGGCGAGCAGATCCGCCGCGAGATCGCCGAAGGTCCCTTCTACGTCAGCGACCTGCTGCGCGGCCCGCTGGCGGACTGGACGATCGTGGTCGCGCTGCCGCTGCGGCAGGACGGCCGCGTCGTCGGCCTCCTCGGTGCCGGGCTCACCTCCTCGAGCCTCGGGCGCGTGCTGCGCGCCGAGGCGGCGGTGCCGCGCACCACCGCCTCGCTGATCGACCGCGGCGGGGTGCTCGTCGCGCGCAGCCATGACGAGGCACGCTTCGTCGGCAGCCCCGTCACCCTCGAAGTGCGGGACGCGCTGGCCCGGCCCGGCATGGTCTCGGCCCTGATTTCCGGCACGACGCTGGACGGCGAGCCCGTCTATGCCGCGCTGCGCCGGCTGCAGACGGCGCCGCTGACCGTCGCCTTCGGCGCGCCGCGGGCGGTGCTCGACGCGCCGCTGCGCCGCGCGCTGACCGCGGCGGGGCTGGGTGCGGCGGCGGCGCTGTCGGTGGCGGTCGGCGCCGCCCTGCTGCTCGGCCGGCGGCTCGGCGCGGAGGTCGCGGCGCTGGGCGAGGACGCGCTGCGCCTGGCCGAGGGCAACCCGCTGCCGCCGCGCGCGCCGGCGCGGGTGCAGGAAGTGGCCGCCGCGCGCGACGCGCTGACGCGCTCCGCGATGTCGCTCCATGAATCCGAAGGCCGCTTCACCCGCGCGGTCGCCGCGGCGCGCATCGGCACCTGGGAATGGGATGCCGCGACCGATCACCTCACGGGCTCACCGGGGCGCGAGGCGCTGTACGGCCTGCCGCCGGGCGCGATCGCCTCGCTCTCCGCACTCTACGCCGCGATCCACCCCGGGGACCGCGCCGCCGTGCAGGGCGCGGTGATGCGCGCGCTGGCCGGCCCGCCCGGCATCTACGAGTCGGATTACCGCGTGATCTGGCCGCAGGACGGCTCGCTGCGCTGGCTGCACACCCAGGGCCGGGCCGAGTTCGGCCGGGACGGCAGGCCAGTCCGCATGTCGGGCGCGGTGGTGGACGTGACGGCGCGCCGCCTGGCGGAGGAAGCGCTGCGCGAGAGCGAGCGCCGGCTGCGGCTTGCGCAGGAGGCCGCGGGGATCGGCGTGTGGGAGCGCGACCTCATCACCGGCAGGGCGACCTGGTCCGAGCAGGAATACCGCCTGCACGGCCTGGACCCCGCCGGCCCGCCGCCTCTGCCCGAGGAACTGCGCGCGATGATCGAGCCCGCCGACCGCGACAAGCCCCTGCTCTTCGAACGCCTGCGCGACGCCGGCATCGCCGGCGACGAGGCGAATGCCACCATGACCACGGAATACCGCGTGCGCCGCCGCAGCGACGGCGCGCTGCGCTGGGTGCACCTGGTCGGCCGCGCGCTGCCGGGGCCCGATGGCCGGCCCGCGCGCGTGGTCGGCATCAGCCTCGACGTCACCGCAACGCGCGAGGCGGAGGAACGCCAGGCCCTGCTGATGCGCGAGGTGGACCACCGCGCCAAGAACGCGCTGGCCGTCGCGCTGTCCGTCGTGCAGCTCGCGCCGCGCGACCTGCCGCCGGAGGGCTTCGCCGCCGCCGTCACGGGCCGCATCGCCGCGATGGCGCGCGCGCATTCCCTGCTGGCCGCGGGCCGCTGGTCGGGTGCCGACCTGCAGGGGCTCGCGGAAGGCGAGCTCGCCACCCATGGCGACCATGTCGCGCTGGATGGCCCGCAGCTGCGCCTCGCGCCGGATGCCGCGCAGCCCGTGGCGATGCTGCTGCACGAGCTCGCGACCAATGCCGCCAAGCACGGCGCCCTGTCCGCGCCGGGCGGGCGCGTGACGCTGTCCTGGTGCCTCGACAAGGACGGCGCGGTGCGCCTGGAATGGCAGGAGCGCGGCGGCCCGAGGCTGAGCGGCCCCCCGTTGCGCCGCGGCTTCGGCTCGCGCCTGCTGCTGTCGCTGGCGGAGAGGCAACTGGGCGGCGAGGTCGTCTTCGACTGGTCGGAGCCGGAGGGGCTGACCGTGCTGATGGCGCTGCCCGCGCGGCACGTCGCGGCCTGCGGCTAGGCTTAATCCCTCGCCGCCACCAGCAGCCGGTTCATCCGCTCCATCGTCGCAACCAGCGCCGCGCGGTCGCGCGCGACCTGCTCGGCGGAGGCGCCGGCGGCGACCAGCGCGTCCGTGATCTCCGCCCAGCTCGTCCGGCCGTCGATGCGCCTCAGCAGCGCGGCGGCAAGCGGTGGCATCGGCAGCATCGCGCGCAGCCCGTCCCAGCTCACCGGCAGCACGCCGCCCTGCAGCCCCTGCGCCAGCTTCGCGCCGTCCATCTCGCGCAGCACGGGGATGGTCGCCTCGTCCTCCCAGGGCGGCGCGGCGACGGGGTCCCCCTCGCGCACGCAATACGCGATGTGGATGCCCATGTTGCCGCACAGCGCCTCGGCGAGCGCGGCGCGCGCGACGGGATCCATCCCCGCGGTGCGCGCACGCAGCTTCGGGTCGGTCAGCCAGAGGTCGGGATCGTAGCGCGCGGGCTCCACCAGGCAGGCGATGCGCAGCCCCGCGCCTGCGACCAGCCGCGCGAGCTGCGGCACGGTGAAGGCGACGTCGCGCGGGTTGAGCAGCAGGTCATAGAGGCCGGCATCCCCGCCGCGGATGTGGTCGTCTATCCAGGGGTTCCTGCGCAGCCAGGCGGTCTCGGGCGCCTGCTTCCAGACGCGCCTGGCGACATCCACCCGCGCGGCCGGATCCTCGCCGGGCGGCGTGAGCATCCGAAGCGCGTCCTGCATCATGTAGACGCCGGTGCGGCCATGCGGCGCATAGACCATCAGCCCGATCCCGCCGCCCGGCGCCAGCACGCCGACCAGCGCCGCCAGCCCCTCCGCCGGGTCGGGCAGGTGGTGCAGCACGCCGCAGCAATCCACGTAGTCGAAGGGCCCGAGCCCCGACCGCGGCAATTCCAGGATCGAGCCTTCCTCGAACGCCACATTCTCCAGCCCGCGCACCGCGGCCCGCGCGGCGGCGACCTTGCGCGCCTGGGCCGAGCGGTCGAGCCAGGTGACGCGCCCGGGCCGGCCGAGGGAGGCCATCTGCTGCGCCAGCATGATCGTCCCGTCGCCCGACCCGCCGCCGGCCATCAGCGCATTGAGCGGGCGGGAGGCCGGCCGGCGCCCGCCGAAGATCCAGTGATCCACTTCCCGCAGGTGGGACGGGCTGCCGACGATCAGCCGCTTCGCCTCGTCGCGGGGGTCGCGCGCGGGGTAGGGGTAGGCCTCGTACTGGGCGGCGAGTTGCCGGTCCGTGGTGTCTGTCATCGTGAATTGCTGCATAGGCGTGCCGCGCCGGGGGCGGAAGACGGCCGGTTGTCCACAGGCGGGGGGCGCCGTATCTAGCCGCCATGTCCCGCAAGCCGATCCTTGCCGTCGCCCTCCTGGCCGCCGGGCTGTCCCATCCGGGCTTCGCTCAGCAGGCGCAGCGCGAGCAGCCGCAGCGCATCGGGCAGGGCACCTTCGGGTCCTGGATCGCCGCCACCCACAACGAGAACGGCCAGAAGGTGTGCTACGCCTTCGCCCGCGCCGCCCGCAGCGAGAACGGCCCGGGCAACCGCGGCCCCGTCACCCTGACCGTGACGCACCGCCAGGCCGGCCGCGACCAGGTCGCGGTCTCGGTCGGCTATGCCTATCCCCGCGCCTCGGAGGCCGTGCTGAGCGTCGGCAGCACCGAGTTCAGGTCCTATGGCGTCGTGCAGTCCAGCGCCTTCTTCCAGAACGGGTCGCAGCTGATCGCCGCCTTCCGCAACGGCCGCGATGCGGTGGTGCGCAGCCCCGGGCCCCCGGGGCGGCCGGCGGTGACCGACACCTTCCCGCTGGCGGGCTTCGCGGCGGCCTATGACGCGATCTCCCGGGAATGCCCGGCGGCGGCGCGCAGGTGAGCGACGACCTGACGTCAGCGGAACGCGACCGCATCCTCGCCAAGGCCGCGCTCTTCGCGCCGCCGACCGCGGCGCTGCCCGACGGCCGCCGCGACCTCGTCGGCCTGTCGCGCGAGGAGCTCGAGGCCGAGATGGTCGCGATCGGCGAGAAGCCCTTCCGCGCGCGCCAGCTCTGGCACTGGATCTACCACCAGGGCGAGACCGATTTTTCCCGGATGCCGACCATCGCCAGGCCAATGCAGGCAAAGCTCGCCGAGAAGTTCGTGGTAGGGCGCCCCGAGATCGCGACGGAACAGACCAGCGCGGACACCACCCGAAAATGGCTGTTCCGCTTCCGCGACGGCCAGCAGGTCGAGACGGTCTACATCCCCGACCGGCAGGAGGATCGCGGCGCGGTCTGCATTTCGACCCAGGTCGGCTGCACGCTGTCCTGCACCTTCTGCCACACCGGGACGCAGAAGCTGGTGCGCAACCTCGGCGCGGCCGAGATCGTCGGCCAGTTCATGGCCGCGCGAGACAGCTACGCCGAATGGCCGAGCCCGAAGGACGGCACGCCGCGGCTGCTGTCCAACATCGTCGTCATGGGCATGGGCGAGCCGCTCTACAACTACGCCAATACCGCCAAGGCGCTGCGCATCGTGATGGACCACGAAGGCCTCGGCCTGTCGCGCCGGCGCATCACGCTGTCCACCTCCGGCGTCGTGCCGATGATGGACCGCTGCGGCGCGGAGCTGAACGTGAACCTCGCGGTCAGCCTGCACGCCGTCACCAACGAGCTCCGCAACGAGATCGTGCCGCTGAACCGCAAGTATCCGATCGAGGAGCTGATGGCGGCCTGCCGCCGCTATCCCGGCGCGACGAACGCGCGGCGCATCACCTTCGAATACGTCATGCTGCGCGGCGTGAACGACAGCGAGGCCGAGGCGAAGGAGCTGGTGCGCCTGCTGAAGGGCCTGCCGGCCAAGGTGAACCTGATCCCCTTCAATCCCTGGCCGGGCAGCCCGTATCTGACGTCGAAGCCAGACCAGGTGAAGCGCTTCGCCGAGATCGTGACGGCGGCGGGCTATTCGAGCCCGATCCGCCGCCCGCGCGGCCGCGACATCCTCGCGGCCTGCGGGCAGCTCAAGACCGAGAGCGAGAGGACGAAGCGCGCGAAGGCCGACGCGGCGTGAGCGTGCGGGTCCTCGCCGTCTCATCCCACCCGACCCACGCCTTCTCCAAGCCCATCCGCCTCTCGATCCGTCTGCTGCCCGGCCTCGGCGTCGCAGGCGATGCGCATTGCGGCGCCACGGTGAAGCATCGCTCCCGCGTCCGACGCGATCCCACCCAGCCCAATCTCCGCCAGCTCCACCTGCTGCACGCCGAGCTCCTCGACGAGCTCGCGACGAAGGGCTTCGCCGTCCGGCCCGGCGACATCGGCGAGAACGTGCTGACGAGCGGCCTCGACCTGCTGGCGCTGCCGCGCGGCACACGCCTTAGGCTCGGCGCGACCGCGCTGGTCGGGATCACCGGCCTGCGCAACCCCTGCTCCCAGCTCGACGGCTTCGCGCCGGGCCTGATGGCGGCGACGCTCGACCGCGCCGTCGATGGCAGCCTGATCCGCAAGGCCGGCGTCATGGCCGTGATCCTGGAGAGCGGCGATGTCGCGCCCGGCGATCCCATCGCGGTCGAACTGCCGCCGACGCCGCACGAGCCGCTCCTGCCGGTATGACGATCACGCCGCCGGTCTGGCTGATGGCCATGGCCGCCTTCACCGTGGGCTGCGGCATGCGGATGCTCGATCCGCTGCTGCCGATGGTCTCGCGCGACCTTGGCGTCGGGCTCGGCACGGCGGCGCAGCTGATCGGCGGCTTCGCCATCGGCTATGCGCTGGGCCAGCTCGCGGCGGGCCCGATCGGCGATGCGCTGGGCAAGCTGCGCGTCGCCGCCGTCGCGCTCGCGCTCTATGCCGCGACGCTGCTGCTCGCGGCCGTCGCACCCGACTTCGGCGCGCTCTTCGCGCTGCGCGTCGCCTCCGGCGCCTTCGCCGCCGCGACCATCCCGCTCTTCATGGCGCATATCGGCGACAACGTGCCCTACGACCAGCGCCAGGCGACGCTCGGGCGCTTCCTGACGGGGATGGTGGTGGCGCAGCTCATGGCCGGCCCGGTCTCCGGCGTGGTGGCCGAGGCCTCGGGCTGGCGCGGCGCCTTCCTCGTCCTCGGCCTCGCCGCCGCGGCGATCACCGCCGTCTTCGGCGTCCTGATCGGCCCGGCCTGGAAGGCGGGCGGCCGCGGCGGCCGCGCGCTCGGCCTCGGCGGCTTCGTCACGCTGTTCCGCAAGCCCGCGACGCGGCGGCTGATGCTCGCGACCGGCGCCGACGGGCTGCTGCTCTTCGGCGGCGCCATGCCGTTCATCGGCTCGGCGCTGATCGAGCTGCATCACCGCTCCCCGGCAGAGGCCGGGCTGATCGGCGCGGGCTTCGGGCTCGGCTCCTTCGTCTACACCCGCGCCGCGCCCTGGATGGTGAAGCGCTTCGGCGAGCGGCGGCTCGTCATGACGGGCTCGGCGGGGCTCTTCGTCATGCTCGCCGCGATCGCGATGGCGCCGCACTGGTCGGTGATCGCGGTCGCGACCGCGCTGATGGGCCTGCTGTTCTTCCTGCTGCACGGCGTGCTGCAGGCCCGCGCGACGGAAGCCCTGCCCGAGGCCCGCGGCACCGCCGTCGCGGGCTTCGCCATGTCGCTCTTCATCGGCCAGAGCCTCGGCGCGCTGGTGTTCGGCACGCTGATCGGCCTGGCCGGTTTCGCGGCCGGCTTCTGGACCGCGGCGTTCGGCACGCTGGCGCTCGGCGTCGCGATCCTGCGCTGGGTGCTGCCGCGCCCTGCGGCGTAATCGCCACGGCGATCCGCCTTGGCGGATCAGGCGCTATCCCCGCGCGTTGATGCCGAGCCGCGCGAGGCGATGCGCCTCCGCGGCGTTCAGCGCGCCCTCCGGCAGGCGCTTCGCCGCCAGCGCGGCGACCTGGCGCACCGTGTCCATGGCCTGGTGCTCCGCGGCCTCCGGCGTCAGGCCGCCGATATGCGGCGTCGCGACCACGCGGGGATGCGCGGCCAGCCCCGGGCTCGGCCACTGGTCCGGCGCCATGCCGACATCCATCGCCGCCGCCGCGACCTGGCCGCTGTCGAGCGCGGCCGCCAGCGCGTGCTCGTCCACGAGCTGCCCGCGCGAGAGGTTCACCAGCAGCACGCCGCGCTTCATCGCACCCAGCGTCGCCGCGTTGACGAGGTGCCGCGTCGCGTCGTTCGACACGGCGAGCGGCATGACCACGTCGGATTCCGCCAGCAATCGTTCCAGGGTGACGGCTTCCGCCCCCTCGATCGCGGCAAGCGGGTCATGCGCGATCACGCGCATGCGCATCGCCTGCGCGATCGCGGCGATGCGGCGCGCGATGCGGCCATAGCCGATCAGCCCGAGCGTCCGCCCCGCGAGCTGCCGGCCCATGAAGGGCACCGGCACGCGCCCCGCGTGGAAGTCGGCGGCATAGCCCGACACCCCGCGCGCGAGGTCCACCATCATCCCGACCGCGAGCTCCGCCACGCTGTCCACGAAGCCCGGCCGCGCCTGCGTCACCAGCACGCCGGCCGCCGAGGCCGCCGGGATGTCGATGGTGGAGACATCCACCGCCACGCGCAGGAAGGCGACGAGGTCGGGCGCGCCGGCGAAGGTCTCGGCGGTACCCGGCGTCGCGCGGTCCGCGACAATGGCGTGGCAGCCCGCGGCGGCGGCGGCGAGCGCGGCGCCAGAGAGCGGCGCTTCGCCTTCATGCGTCACGACCTCCGCGGCCTCGCGCAGGGCGGCCAGCGCGCGGTCGCCGTAGTAGTTCGCCCGCATCTCCGGCGTATGCGCCAGGAACACCCGCATGGCTCGTCTCCGCCCCGATGACCGCTACACTACCCCGCATGACCGACACCGCCATTCCCTTCACCGCCGGCACCGCCAGGCCGCGCATCGCCGTCCCGCCCGGCACCGTGGATTGCCACCACCATGTCTACGACCCCGCCTTTCCCGTGGCCCCCGGCGCCCGCCCGCACGATGCCGCGACGCTCGCCGACCACGCCCGTCTGATGGCGCGGCTCGGCGTGGAGCGGCACGTGCTGGTGCAGCCCTCGACCTATGGCTTCGACAACGCGCTGCACCTGGCCGCGCTGGAGGCGGCGGGCGCGCGCGCCCGGATGGTGGCGGTGGTGCCGCCCGACGCGCCGCCGGCCGAACTCCGCGCGATGGCCGCGCGCGGCGTGGTCGGCGCGCGCGCCAACCTCGTGCAGGGCATCCCGCTCGGCCCCGCCGATGTCGCGCCGCTGGCACGGCGCCTCGCCGAGGTCGGATGGCACCTGCAGATCTTCGCCTCGGCCGATCTGATCGCGAGCCTCGGCGCGGTGCTGCGCGCCTCGCCGGTGCCGGTCGTCTTCGACCATTTCGCGCAACTGCCGCTCCGCGGCTGGGCCGCGCATCCCGCCTGGGCCGTCGTGATGGATCTGCTGCAGTCGGGCCGGGGCTGGGTGAAGCTGTCCTCGCCCTACAGCCTGAACGAGGCCGATCCCGCCGCGGCGGGGGCGCTGGCCCGCGCGCTGGCCGCGGCGGCGCCGGAGCGTCTGGTCTGGGGCACCAACTGGCCGCATCCCAACGCCGAGGCCATCCCGGACGACGCCGCGCTGCTGGAGGCGCTGGCGGATTGGGTGCCTGAACGGGCGCTCAGGCAATCCATCCTGGCGGACAACCCGGCGCGGCTCTACGGCTTCAGCTGATTGGGCTGGACGCCGCGTGAAGGAATATGTTCATATGGCCCGGGGCTGCCGTCTGGCGGCCCATGGTCTTTGACAATCGCATCTGAAGGGCCGCTTGCCCGCGGCGATAGGCTTCCGGCCGGGGAGCGCCCGGTTTGTCCGCGCCGGGACGTGATTTTAGGGCTAAAAGCTTAAAATCCTAAAACGCTAAAGCGCCCATGCGTTGTCAGACCCGGATGCGGGTAGTTGCCCTCTCCCCCATAAGCGGGGGAGAGGGCTTTCTGCGCCCAGCCGGCACGGACGCCATCGGGGCCCGGCGACGCAGCCGCCGGCCGTGGCGGGTCAGGTCTCCTCCTCGCGGTCGGTCTCGACCTCGATGTCCTCGCCGAGCGTCTCGGCGTCGTCCTCGAGCTCCTCGGCATCCTCCAGCGCCTCGTCGCCCTCCTCGTCCGCCGCCACCTCGATGTCCTCGCCCTCGGCCTCGACGGGCGCGGGGCGCTTCTTCAGGCGGTCATCCACGGGCGCGGGGGCGCGCTTCAGCTTCGGCTGCTCGGCCGGCTGCTCGGTGCCGCATTTCGGGCAGACCGCCGGCGCGCGCGCCAGGTCGTAGAACTTCGTCCCGCAGGACACGCAGACACGCTTCAGTCCGAGTTCAGGCTTGGCCATGGAGGAGGATGCCGTGCTGTAGAGGGTGGGCGCGATTGCCACTTTGCGCCCTGCATGTCAAACGCCCGGGCCATGCACGATTCCGCCGCTGCCCGACCCCTGGCCGCAAGGGCGCCGTCCCGGCCGCTGTCGGGCGAGGCCCTGGTCCCCGGCGACAAGTCCATCTCCCACCGCGCCCTGATGTTCGGCGCGCTGGCCGTCGGCACGACCGACATCACGGGCCTGTTGGAAGGCGAGGACGTGCTGCGCACCGCCGCCGCCATGCGCGCGCTGGGGGCGGAGGTCGCGGATCTCGGTGGCGGCCATTGGCGCGTCGCCGGCCGCGGCATCGGCGGCCTCGTCGAGCCGGCGGACGTGCTCGACATGGGCAATTCCGGCACCGCGGCGCGGCTGCTCTGCGGGCTGCTCGCGGGGCATCCCGTCTTCGCCGTCATGACCGGCGACGCCAGCCTGCGCAAGCGCCCGATGAAGCGTGTGACGGAGCCGCTGGGCGCCACCGGCGCCCGCTTCGCCACCCGTGCCGGCGGAAGGCTTCCGCTGGCGGTGGAGGGCGCGACGGATCCGCTGCCGCTGGACTACCGCGTCCCCGTCCCCTCGGCCCAGGTGAAGTCGGCCTGCCTGCTGGCCGGCCTCTGCGCGCGCGGGATCACGCGCATCGTCGAGCCCGAGGCGACGCGCGACCACACCGAGAACATGCTGCGCCACTTCGGCGCGACGGTCGCGGTCGCGCCCGAGGGCCATGGGCGCGTCATCGAACTGACCGGCCAGCCCGAGCTCGTCGCGGCGCCGGTCGTGGTGCCCGGCGACCCGTCCTCCGCCGCCTTCCCCGCGGTCGCGGCGCTGCTGGTGCCGGGGTCGGAGATCCTGCTGCGCGGCGTCGGCATGAACCCGCTGCGCGCGGGCCTCTTTGCGACGCTCGCCGAGATGGGCGCCGACATCGCGCGGCTGGACGAGCGGACCGAGGGCGGCGAGCCCGTGGCCGATCTGCGCATCCGCGCCGGCGCGCTGCGCGCCGTGGACGTCCCGCCGGAGCGCGCGCCCTCCATGATCGACGAGTATCCGATCCTCGCCGTCGCGGCGGCCTGCGCGACCGGCACGACGCGGATGCGGGGCCTGAAGGAGCTGCGCGTGAAGGAGAGCGACCGGCTTGCCGCCACCGCCGCGCTGCTGCGGGCGAACGGCGTGACCGTCGCGATCGAGGGCGACGACCTCATCGTGGAAGGGCAGGGCGGCCCGCCCCCGGGCGGCGGCCTGGTCACGACCCATATGGACCACCGCATCGCGATGAGCGCGCTGGTCCTCGGCCTGGCGTCGCGCAAGCCGGTCACGGCCGACGACGCCGCCTTCATCGAGACCTCCTTCCCCGGCTTCGCCGCGCTGATGAATCGCCTCGCCGGCGAGGAAGCCCTGGCCGCGCCATGAAGGACCCGCTGCGATCGCCGGAGGGCGCAGGCGCCGGAGGCGACGAGCACCGGAGGCGTGAATCGCAGCGGCGACCACAGGTCGTCGCTGTCGATGGCCCTGCCGCGGCGGGGAAGGGCACGCTGGCGCGGCGCCTCGCGACGACGCTCGGCCTGCCCTATCTCGACACCGGCCTGCTGTATCGCGCGGTCGGCCGGCGCGTGCTGGACGGCGGCGGCGATCCCCGCGACGTCGCCACCGCCGAGGCCGCGGCGCGCGCGCTGACCGCCGCCGACCTCGACCGCACCGACCTCCGCGGGCCGGAGGCCGACATGGCGGCCTCCGCGGTCGCGACGATCCCTGCCGTGCGCGCCGCGCTGCTGGACTGGCAGCGCGACTTCGGCCGTACCCATGGCGCGGTTATGGACGGCCGCGACATCGGCACGGTCATCTTCCCCGACGCGCCCGCGAAGCTCTTCGTCACCGCCAGCCCCGAGGCCCGCGCGAAGCGCCGCTGGCTGGAACTCCGCGCCAAGGGTGTCGAGCGCGACCTCGAGGAGGTCGAGGTCGAGATGCGCGCCCGCGACGCGCAGGACGCCGCCCGCGCCACGGCGCCGATGAAGCCCGCCGAGGATGCCATCGTCCTCGACACCACGGCGCTCGATGCCGAGCACGCCTACCACATGGCGCTCAAGCTGGTGCGGTCGCGCCTCACCACGCCTTGACGGGCGGGCTCTTCACCTCGACGGAGACGGTCGGCTCGAGCGCCTCGATGTGGTGCACCACGCCCGGGGCGTTGTACCAGGCGTCGCCCGGCCCGGCGATGAAGACGCGGTCCTCGATGGTGACCTTCACCTTGCCGCGCACGACATAGACGATCGAATCATGGTCGGGATGCTGATGCGGCTTCGAGGCCTGCCCGGCCGCGAAGGTGGTCTCCACCAGCACCATCCGCGGCGTCACCGCGAGGGTCTTGAGCTGCACGGGGCTGCCGAGCGGGCGGCCTTCGACCTCGGTGATGTGCGTCACCTCCGCCTCGGCCGAGGCGACGAAGTCGCGGCCGAGCGGGGGGATGAGACGGCTGGCTGACATGGCGGGCTCCCTGCGACGGCGTCAGCATGCCGCAGGGCGGGCCAGACAGGCGAGATTCCAGTGATTTCCGCACTGCCGCGGCCGCTTTCCCCCTTGACTCCGTCAACCCCCGGGGCGTAACGCCGCCCCCGAACCGCACGCCTCAGGGCGCTGCGGTGCCCCTGCTTACGCGGCCAGGGGACGGCCCCCAGGTACACGCCCTCAGGGACCGTTGGCCGCCACGCCCGGGGCCGGGACCGGCGGACCGTCACCACCGCCTTCATCCAAGGGCCGTACCGGATCCACAGGGGACCGAGCCGGCCAGGTCGTGTCCCCGGGCACCCCCGGCGGAGGCGCACACCCCTTGGCCCCATCCGGGCCGAACCCCAGGAACCCCATACCGCATGGCAAGCGCCACCACCCTCGCCCGACCGGACGAGGATTTCGCCGCCCTCCTCGACGCGACGCTCGGCGACAACACCGGCTTCGCCGGCTCCGTCATCACCGGCAAGGTCATCCGCATCGATGACGACTTCGCCGTCGTCGATGTCGGCCTCAAGAGCGAGGGCCGCGTCCCTCTCAAGGAATTCGCCCCGCAGGGCACCAGGCCCGACGTCAAGGTCGGCGACACCGTCGAACTCTTCGTCGAGCGCTACGAGGACCGTGACGGCGCCATCATCCTCAGCCGCGAGAAGGCCCGCCGCGAGGAAGCCTGGACCAACCTCGAGAAGTCCTTCACCGCCCAGCAGCGCGTGAACGGCGTGATCTTCGGCCGCGTCAAGGGCGGCTTCACCGTGGACCTCGGCGGCGCCGTGGCGTTCCTCCCGGGCAGCCAGGTGGACATCCGCCCGGTCCGCGACGTGACCCCGCTGATGGGCTCGCCGCAGCCCTTCCAGATCCTCAAGATGGACCGCGCCCGCGGCAACATCGTGGTCTCCCGCCGCGCCGTGCTGGAAGAGACCCGCGCCGAGCAGCGCGCCGAGCTCGTCCAGGGCCTGAAGGAAGGCATGGTGCTCGACGGCGTCGTCAAGAACATCACGGACTACGGCGCCTTCGTGGACCTCGGCGGCGTGGACGGCCTGCTGCACGTCACCGACATCGCCTGGCGCCGCATCAACCACCCGAGCGAGGCCCTGACGATCGGCCAGCCCGTGAAGGTGCAGGTCATCCGCTTCAACCCGGAGACCCAGCGCATCAGCCTCGGTATGAAGCAGCTGATGGCCGACCCGTGGGACGGTGTCGCGACCAAGTACCCCGTGCAGGGCAAGTTCTCGGGCCGCGTGACGAACATCACGGACTACGGCGCCTTCGTGGAGCTGGAGCCCGGCGTCGAGGGCCTGGTGCACGTCTCCGAGATGTCCTGGACGAAGAAGAACGTCCATCCCGGCAAGATCGTCGCGACCTCCCAGGAAGTGGACGTCGTCATCCTCGACGTGGATGGGCCGAAGCGCCGCATCTCGCTCGGCCTCAAGCAGGCCGTGGGCAACCCCTGGGATGTCTTCGCCGAGCAGCATCCGCCCGGCGCCGTCATCGAGGGCGAGATCCGCAACATCACGGAGTTCGGCCTCTTCGTCGGCCTCGGCCCGGACCTCGACGGCATGGTGCACATGTCCGACCTGTCCTGGGACGAGCCCGGCGAGACCGCGATGGCGCGCTACAAGAAGGGCGACGTCGTCAAGGCGAAGGTGCTGGACGTGGATGTCGAGAAGGAGCGCATCTCGCTTGGCATCAAGCAACTCCACGCCGACCCGGCCGCCGAGGTGCTGGACCGCATCCGCAAGGGCGACGTGGTGACCTGCGTCGTGACGAAGGTCGAGTCCAACGGCATCGAGGTGAAGGTGGACGAGGTCCTGACCGGCTTCATCCGCCGCGCGGAGCTCGCCCGCGACCGTGCCGACCAGCGGCCCGACAAGTTCGCCGTGGGCGAGAAGGTGGATGCGAAGGTGACGGCGGTGGACCGCGCCGGCCGCCGCCTGGCCCTGACCATCAAGGGCAAGGAAGTCGAGGAGGAGCGGGAAGCCATGAAGGAATACGGCTCGACCGACAGCGGCGCCTCGCTCGGCGACATCCTGGGCGCGGCGATCCGCCGCCGCCAGGCGAACGAGGAGTGAGGACGGGCGCCGCCCTGGCGTGAGCCGGGGCGCGTGCTGGTTCCGGAAACGCGAACGGCCGGTGCGGTGGCACCGGCCGTTTTCTTTTGAGGAATGTGTTGCGGCGGCGCGAAGGCCGCCGCGGGTCAGACGATCAGGCCGGCGGGGTCCGGGACAAGCGGGCCGAGGTTGGGCAGCGCGCCTGCCGCGCCGGTTGCGCCGAGGTCGCCGAGCGCGACAGATTGCGAGGCGAGCCCGACGCCCACGGGCGTGGGCGTGCCGAAATTCCCGGCGCCGTCGCCGAGCAGCACCCAGACATTGCTGGCGGACTCGTTGGCCACCACGATGTCCACCTCGCCGTCACCGTTGACGTCGCCGAGCGCGACCGACTTCAGGATTGCGCCAAAGATGGTGTAGTCCCTGGTTTGGTCGTAGGTCCCATTCCCATTGTTGAGCCGGACGTTGATTTTGCCGAAGTAGACGACATCGAGGTACGAACCGACGGCAACGAAATCGAGCGTCCCATAGTCCGCCCCGGGCTGAGTGGAAGCGACGGCGTCGAGGTAGCCGACGGCGACATCCGTCGCAGGGCCAATCACTCCCACCACCCTGGGGGGCGCGTTCGGACTTAGAGGATCTGTAACGAAGCCGCCGGTACCTGTGCCGGCCAGGACGGTCACGGTCTCCAAGGCGCCATTCGCGACCACGGCGTCGAGTTTGCCGTCGCTATTCATGTCACCAAGTGCGATGGCAACCGCCACGGCACCTGCCGAGCCCGCATTTACCGTTGTCGTGAAACCGCCAAGCCCATCGCCCAGGCCGACACTGAGCGTGCCGGCGTCATTCGCGGTCACGAAGTCCAGGGCGGCTCCACTGTTGAGATATCCCAGAGCGATGTCGTTCGGCAGAAGCCCGACGTCGATTGGACTGCCTAACGTCGAGAACGTGCCGCTGCCGTTGTTGAGCAGCACGGAAACGGAGTTCGCGCTCCTGTTCGCCACGACCATGTCGAGGTCGGTGTCGGTATCGGTATCAAGTCGCCCAAGCGCCAAGGCGGACGGGCCGTGGCCGACAGTGATGGTCTGCTGCGACGAGAACTCGCCGCTGCCGGTGTTGCTCATGACGGTAACGAGGTTGTTGAAGTCGCTCACTGAGACGACGTCGAGCTTTCCGTCGCCGGTCACATCGCCCAGCGCAAGGTCCTTGGGTGACCCGCCGGTCGGGTAAGTGTTCGCCCCGGGGAACGTCCCGCCGCCACTGTTGAGCGCGACGCCAATGTTGAAGTTGCCGAGGACGCCGCCAGCAACGATGTCGAGGACCGGATCGACCAGCGGCGGCGGCTCCGAGGTGCCGGTCCCGTTAATCGTCAGCTTCACCTGGGCCGTCGAGTAGGTCCCATTCGACACCTGCACCGTGTAATTGAAGGTGAGCGTAGCTTTCTCGCCGGGGTCCAGGCCCGCGATGGCGTCGTCGCCTGTCCAGATCAGAAATTTCTGGTCCAGCGACCAGGTCACGAACTGCAAGATGTCCACCTGCCCCGAGCCGTCGGCAGAGGTCAGGAGCCCCCCCGATAGCCCTGTGATCAGCAGCTTGCCGCTGTTTGTCGGCCACGATCGTTCGCCAGGACGTCGAGCGTGGATCCGGTGAGTTCCGTAACTGTGAAGGTGTCCACCTGTGCGATCGGACGCCGCGCCGTGAGCGAAAGCGACATGGTGACAATCCCCCGTTCGTGCGGCCAATGCCCAGACCGCAGCCTATGCGTGCACGGCCAGTCCCATGGCGCGCGCCCGTTGATGAGCGATGTTAACTTTTAGATCCTAGATCGAAAGATGATTCATTGAAGGTTGAAAAACGTCTCTCACCATCAACCCTTCGCATCTCGACCGCGCGCGACTTTCCCCATCCCGCCCCGGGGGCCATATCTCCACCCCATGCCCCTCGACGCCGACCTCCTGCTCGACCGCCGCAAGCTCAAGCGGCGCCTCTCCCTCTGGCGCGGGCTCGCGGTGCTTGCCGTCGCCGTGCTGGTGCTGCTCGCCGTGCCCTTCCGCGACCAGGCGCGCGGGCTGCTGCCCGGCGGCGGGGACCATGTCGCGCGGCTGACGCTCGGCGGCATCATCGGCGAGGACCGTAAGCTGCTCGAGCGGCTCGACCAGATCGGCCGCGACCGGCATGTCCGCGCGGTGATCGTCGCGATCGACAGCCCCGGCGGTACCGTCTCGGGCGGCGAATCCCTCCACGCCGCGCTGCGCCGCGTGGCCGACCGCAAGCCCGTCGTCGCGACCATGGGCGGCACCGCGGCTTCGGCGGGCTACATGGTCTCGCTGCCCGCCCAGCGGATCTTCGCGCGGGAGTCGACCGTCACGGGCTCCATCGGCGTGATCCTGCAGACCGTGGACGCGTCGGAGCTGCTGGCGCGCCTCGGCGTGCGGGGCGACGCGCTGGCCTCGGGCATCTTCAAGGACCAGCCCAACCCCTTCCATCCCCTCAGCGAGCCCGCGCGGGAACAGCTGATGCGCGTCATCCGCGACCTGCACGACCAGTTCGTGTCCATGGTCGCCGAGGGCCGCCGCATGCCGCCCGAGCGCGCGCGCGAACTCGCGGACGGCCGCGTCTGGACGGGGCGGGAGGCGCTGGGCCTCGGCCTGGTGGACCAGATCGGCGGCGAGGCCGAGGCGCGCGCCTGGCTCGCCGAGAACCGCTCGGTGTCAGCCGACCTGCCGGTGCGCGACATCGAGATGCGCAGCCTGACCGAGCGCACGCTGCGCTCTGTCTTCCAGGGCGCGCTGGAAGTGGTGTTCGAGCAATGGCTTGGCGTTGACCGCGTGCGCGCCCTTTGGCAGCCTAGCTCCCTGTAATCAAAGGGGGGCGGCAGGCCTTCATGACGCGATCGGAACTGATCGCCCAGTTGGCGGCGTCCAACCCGCACCTGCGGCAGCCCGATGTGGAGCTCATCGTCTCCACGATCTTCGACGAGATCACGGACGCGCTGGCGCGCGGCGACCGGGTGGAGTTGCGCGGCTTCGGCGCCTTCTCCATCAAGAAGCGCGACCCGCGCACCGGCCGCAACCCGCGCACCGGCAGCGCCGTCGCGGTCTCGGCCAAGGCGGTGCCGTACTTCAAGCCGGGTAAGGAACTGCGGGAACGCGTGAATGGCGGCCCGCTGCAGACCCCCGCGCGCAAGCCCCGCGCGGCCACGGTCGCGGGGTAGATCGCCCGCATGGCACGGGTGTGCGGCGCCCGCGCCCGGCTTCCAGCCACGCCGCTCCGGGCGTAGATCAGCGCGACAAGTCGGAGGCTACGCCATGCGCTGGTTCCTGTTCGTCCCGCTCCTGCTGGTGCTCGCGCTCTTCGCCGTGTCGAACCAGGGGGATGTCGAACTCCGCCTCTGGCCCTTCGACCCGACCCTGGTCGCGCCGCTCGGCGTCACGGTGCTGGTGCTGGCGGGCGTGGGCTTCCTGCTCGGCGCGCTGATCGCCTGGAGCGCGGCGCTGCCCGCGCGCCGCCGCGCCGTGCGCTACGAACAGGCGGCCCGCCTGCTGGAAGGCGAGCTCGCCGCCCTCAAGGCGAGGGAGGGAGCCGCCCGCCGTGCCGCCGATACGGGCCGGGTGACGGAGGCGGAACTGGTGCCTGCCCTGGGCGCGCGGCGCTGACCATGGCGCGGCGCTGCGGCCTCTGCGTCGCGCTCGACGCGCCCGACCTCGCCACGGCGGAATCCTGGGCGCGCGCCACGGCGCGGCATGCGGGGCTGTTGAAGGTCGGGCTCGAGCTGTTCAGCGCCGAGGGCGGCGCGGCGGTGCGGCGCATCGCGGCGCATGCGCCTGTCTTCCTCGACCTCAAGCTGCACGACATCCCGAACACGGTGGCCGGCGCGGTGCGGTCGCTGTCGCCGCTGAAGCCGGCCTGGCTGACGATCCACGCGGCCGGCGGCGCCGCGATGGTCGCCGCCGCGCGGGAGGCCGCTGAGAAGGCAGGCGGCGCCGATCGCATCCGCATCCTCGCGGTCACCGTGCTGACCAGCCTGGACGCCGCCGCGCTGGCGGATACCGGCGTCGCCGGCGGCCCGGTGCAGCAGGTGCTGCGCCTCGGCCGCCTGGCGGTCGCCGCCGGCGCCGACGGGCTCGTCTGCTCCCCGCGCGAGGTCGCGCCGTTGCGCGACGCGCTGGGCGAGGCGCCGGCGCTGGTCGTGCCCGGCGTGCGCCCGGCCGGCAGCGCCGCCGACGACCAGGCCCGCACCGCGACGCCGGAGGAGATGGCCGCCGCCGGCGCCGATTTCGTCGTGGTCGGCCGCCCCGTCACCAGGGCCGCCGATCCGGCCGCGGCCGCGGCGGCGATCGCGCGCGCACTCGCTTCTCCCTCCCCCGTAGTCGCGGGGAAGGGCAGGGGTGGGGGCTGAGCGCCGCCTCGATGCTCGTCAAGATCTGCGGCATCAACGACGCCGCCGCGATGGAGGCCGCGGCGAAGGCCGGCGCCGACCTCGTCGGCTTCGTCTTCTTCCCGCCCTCGCCGCGCGCCGTCACGCCCGCCCAGGCCGCGGCGATCGCGGCGCCGGGCCCGGGCAGGGTCGGGCTCTTCGTCGATCCCACCGACGACGACATCGCCGGCGTGCTCGCCGCGCTGCCGCTCGACATCATCCAGCTTCACGGAGAGGAGTCGCCCGCGCGCTGCGCCGCGGTGAAGGCGCGCTTCGGCCTGCCCGTGATGAAGGCGCTCGGCATCGCGGCGCGCGAGGATCTCGCGCGCCTGGACGACTACGCACCGTCAGTGGATCGCTTCCTGCTGGATGCCAAGGCGCCGCCCGGCGCGACGCGGCCCGGCGGCAATGCCGCGCCCTTCGACTGGACGCTGACCGCCAGCGTCGCGATCCCCCGCCCCTGGCTGCTCGCGGGCGGGCTGAGGCCGGACAACGTGGCGGAGGCCATCGCCGTCTCCGGCGCGCCGGGCGTGGACGTGTCCTCCGGCGTCGAGAAGCCGAAGGGCGTCAAGGATCCCGCCGCCATCGCCGCCTTCGTCGCGGCGGCGCGCCGGGCGTGACCCGGCTCTCGCGATCGTCAGGCTCCGGCCGCTACCGTCCCGGCGATCGCACCGGTTCGTCGGTTGCCCTGGGCCTGCGCGGCCTTCAACTATGGAATGGCGAGCGGACGCCGCGCGTCCCTCGAACCCAGGGTTGATGAAGCTCTCCACGGAACGTCCAGGATCATCGCCTGCCACGCCGGAGCCGCATGGGCTGCCGGGCCTGAAGGCGCATCTTTTCGCCCTGGTGCTGGTCGTGCTGGTCCCCGCGCTCGCCTTCGGCTTCGCCGCCTCATGGGAGGCGCTGCGCCGCCAGGACCGGGCCGAGGAATCCCGGCTGCTCGACACCGCCCAGGCCCTGGCGGTGGCGGTCGATTCCGAGATCCGCGCGCGGCTCGCCGCCCTGACCGTCCTCGCCACGCGGATCGGCGACGACCCCGAGGCGCCATCGCCCGAATTCCTCGCGCAGGCCCGCACCGTCGCCGATGTCTTCGGGGGCTGGGTGGTGCTGTATCGTCGCGACGGCAGCCAGATCATGAACACCCTGCGGCCGCCCGGCGCGCCGCTGCCGGGCGGCGGCGGCACCGATGCCGCGCAAGGCAGGGCGGCGGTGGAGCGTGTCTTCGCGAGCGGCGCCGACGCGGTCTCCGACATCGTGGCCGGCCGCGTCTCCGGGATGCCTATCGCGCAGGCCTATGTGCCGGTGACGCGGGACGGCGCGGTGCGCGCCGTGCTCGGCATCGCGCTGCGGCCGGCCGATCTCTCCGCCATCCTGCGCGGCCAGGCGGCCAGCGGCCGCGGCGCGGTCGCGCTGACCGACGCGCGCGGCGTCTTCGCCGCCCGGTCGCGCGACGCCGAACGGCTGGTCGGCCAGCACCGGCCGGCCCGCAGCGACGGCGTCCCGCCCGGCCCCGCCGTGCTGCGCGGCCAGAGCCTGACCGATCGGGAGCCGATCCGCACCGCGCGCCATCCGCTGGCCGCCGCGCCGGGCTGGGATGTCTGGGTGAACGAGCCCGAGGCGACCTTCACCGCCGTGCATGGCGCGACAATCGGCGCGCTGGCCGGCGGCGGCGCGGTCGCGCTCGGGCTCGGCCTGCTCGGCGCCGCGGTGATCGCCCGCCGGCTGCTCCGCCCGGTCCAGGCGCTGCTGCGGCGCGCGGAGTCGGTGGCGAGCGGGGAGCTCGACGGCGAGCCCGCGCCGCCGATCCCGCCCGCCGCCGTCGCCGAGTTCGAGCGGCTGCGCCACGCCGTCACAGGCGCCGAGGCCGCGCTGCGCCGGGTCCAGCGCATCGGCCGCGTCGGCGGCTTCGAGATCGACCTGACCACCGGGCTCAACCGGCGCTCCGCCGAATACATGCAGGTGCAGGGCCGCGACGCGCGCCCGGCGGAGGAGCGCCACGCGGACTGGGTGCGCCGCCTGCACCCCGAGGACCGCAGCCGCGCCGAGCGCCATTTCCTCGCCGCCGTCGCCGATGGTGCGGCCACCACGGAATACGAGCAGGAATACCGGATCGTCACGCCGCAGGGCGAGGTGCGATGGATCTACGCGCGCGCCGAGATCGAGCGCGACGCGGCGGGCCGCGCGCTGCGCATGATCGGCGCGCATGTGGACGTCACCGCGCTGAAGGCCGCGGAGGCCGCGCTGCGCGACAGCGAGACGCGGCTGCGCCTGGCGCTGGACGCCGCGAAGCTCGGCGCCTGGGAGATCGACCTGGTGGCGGGCACCGCGGAGCGTACCGCCCGCGCGCTCGAGATCTTCGGCTATGGGGAGGAGCACGGGAAGGCGATCTTCCCGTCCTGGCGCGACCGCGTGCACCCCGAGGATCGCCCCGCGCTGGATGCGGCGCTGGAGGCGGTGCGGACCGGCCGGGCGCCGGACTACCGCGTGGAATACCGCTTCCTGCGCCGCGACGGCCGCTGGGTCTGGATCGAGAGCCACGCCACCGGCACCCACCACGACCCCGACACCGGCCTGCCGACGCGGCTGATCGGCACGAGCCTCGACGTGACGGAGCGGCGCGAGGCGGCGGAGCGCCAGGCCGTCCTGGTGCATGAGCTGGACCACCGCGCGAAGAACACGCTCGCCGTGGTGCAGGCCGCGCTGCGCCTGACGCCGCGCCGCGACCCCGAGGGCTATGCGCGCGCGGTGGAAGGCCGCGTCGGCGCGTTGGCGCGCGCGCATACGCTGCTGGCGCGCGACCGCTGGCTGGGCGCGGAACTGCGCGAGGTGGCGGAGGAGGCGCTGGCGCCCTTCCTGGATGCGCGCAGCGGCCCGCGCGCGGGGTTCGACGGGCCGCCCGTCGCGCTGTCGCCCGCCGCGGTGCAGGCGATCTCCATGGCTTTCCACGAGCTCGCCACCAACGCCTCCAAGCATGGCGCGCTGTCGGTGCCCGGCGGGCATGTCGCGCTGGACTGGCGGATCGAGGACAACACGCTCGTGCTGCGCTGGCGCGAAAGCGGCGGGCCGGCGCTGGACGGTTCGCCGGACGGGCGCGGCTTCGGCTCCTCGCTGATCGAGGCGACGATCGCGCGCCAGCTCAATGGCGAGCTGCGGGTGGAGTGGCGGCCGTCCGGTCTGCTGTGGGAGGCGCGGCTGCCGCTGGAGCGGCTGCGCCCCGGCGCGCGCGACCTGACCGCCCGCGCCGCGGCGGACCGGCCGGCCATCCTGGTGGAGACGCCGCCGGGCTGACGCCAAGCCGCGGAAGCTCCGCTTGACCGGCGTCCGCAGCATAGGCAACAAAGTGCAGCCATGGCTAAATCCCTGCGCCGCGTCCTGCGGCAGGCCTGCACGACGCTGACGCTGCTGGCCGCCATCGGCGCCGCGCGGGCGGACGAGCCCGACTACACCGAGGAAGGGATCCCGATCCCCTCCATCGCAACCCTCTTCCCCGGGAATGCCGACCTCTTCGGCAATCGTCGCTGGCTGGCCGAGCGGGGCGTGACCTACAATTTCTGGTACCGCTTCGACGTGCTGGACAATCTGCGCGGCGGCCAGCGCCAGGGCGCGATCACGCAGGGCATGCTGGAGAGCAGCCTGTCCGTGGATTTCGAGAAGCTGGCGGGGCTTTCGGGCCTGACGGGCTACGTCAACGCGTTCCTGATCCACAACACCGGGCGCATCCGCCGCGACTATGTCGGCGGCATCAACACCATCGCCGCGATCGAGGCAGACCCGACCTTCCGCCTGTCCGAGGCCTGGCTCGAGCAGAAATTCTTCGATGGTTCCGTGCGCGTGCGCGCGGGCCAGATCGCGGCCGACGTGTCCTTCTTCTACTCCGCGACGTCGGCGCTGTTCCTGCAGAGCGACTTCGCGACGCTGTCGGCGTTGAACCTGCCGAGCGGCGGGCCGGCCTATCCGCTGGCGACCCCGGGCGTGATGGTGGGCTGGGAGCCGCTGCGCGACGTCACGCTGCTCGCCGCGGTCTTCAACGGCAATCCCGCGGGGCCGGCGCCGCCCGAGGACGAGCAGATCCGCAACCGGCGCGGCACGAATTTCCGCACCCAGGATCCCGCGCTGATCTTTGCCGAACTCCAGGTCGGCACCAACCAGGCGCCGGAGGATACGGGCTTGGCGCGCACCGTGAAGGTCGGGGGCTGGGCGCATCTCGGCGGCTTCGACAGCCAGCGCTACGCCTACAACTTCTCCTCGCTCGCCGATCCCGCCGGCCCCGGCGTCCCGCTGCGCCGGCGCGGCAATGGCGGGATCTATGCGGTGGTGGACCAGCAGCTCTATCGCCTGGAAGGCGGGGACAGCGCGTCCGGCGTCACCGCCTATGCCCGCATCGGCGCCAGCCCGCAGGACCGCAGCGAGATCGGCTTCTACCTCGACGGCGGCGTGGTCGCGGCGGGGATGATCCCGGGCCGGCCCAACGACGCCTTCGGGCTGGGCTTCATCTATGCGCGCTTCTCCTCCGGGTCGCGGGCCTATGACGCCGACTACAACGCCTATAACGGGACGACCATGCCGGTGCGCGACTACGAGGCGAACCTGGAGGTCACCTACCGCGCCGAGATCGTGCCGGGGCTGAACGTCCAGCCGGTGGTGACGCGGGTCTGGCACCCCAATGGCGATCCCACGCGCAACGCCTGGGTCGCGGGGTTCCGCACCATCCTGCGGTTCTGATGGGCCTGCGCGCCGCCCTGCCGGAAGACGCGGCGGCGCTCGGCGCGATGCACGCCGCGTCCTGGGCCGAGGCCTATCCGCCGCTGGTCGAGGCCGGGCTGATCGCGCCCGGCCTGTTCGAGGCGATGACCGATCCTGCCCGCCGCGGCGCGGCCTGGGCGGGGATCCTGGCCCGGCCCGGCCTGCCCGGCGGCGTGATCATGGCCGAGGAGGATGGCGAGATCATCGGCTTCGCCAGCGTGGCGCGGACGCGCGATCCCGCACTCGGCACGCAGGGCGAACTGACCGGCCTTTATCTGCTGCGCCGGGCGCAGGGACGGGGCATCGCGACCGCGCTGCTGGGTGCCGGCTTCGCCGCGCTGCGCCAGGCCGGGCTGACCGATGCGGGCGCCTGGGCCGTCGAGGGCAATCTGCCGGCCGAGCGCTTCTATGCCGCCCGCGGCGCCGTCCCCGGGCCGCGGCGCGTCGAGCATCGCGGCCCGCATGCCCTGGCCGAGACCGGCTGGACCTGGAAGGACCTCGGGCCGTCGTGACCTGCCTGCCGCCCTGCGCTAAGACCCGCGCAGGTCCAGGAATACGCCAGTGAACAAGCCCCTCCCCAATTCCCTTCGCCAGGGTCCCGACGCCCGCGGCCGCTTCGGCGAGTTCGGCGGCCGCTTCGTGGCCGAAACGCTGATGCCGCTCATCCTCGAGGTCGAGCAGGCCTATGAAGCCGCGAAGAAGGACGCCGCCTTCCAGGCGGAATGGCGCCGCCTGCTGACGCATTACGTCGGCCGCCCCAGCCCGCTCTGGTTCGCGGAGCGCCTGACCGCGCATCTCCGCAAGACCGCTGCGCCGGGCATGGGTGCCAAGGTCTATTTCAAGCGCGACGAGCTCAACCACACCGGCGCGCACAAGATCAACGCGGTGCTCGGCCAGATCCTGCTGGCGAAGAAGATGGGCAAGACGCGCATCATCGCCGAAACCGGCGCCGGCCAGCACGGCGTGGCGACGGCGACCGCCTGCGCGCTGATGGACCTGCCCTGCATCGTCTACATGGGCGCGACCGACGTCGAGCGGCAGCAGCCCAACGTCTTCCGCATGAAGCTGCTCGGCGCGGAGGTGCGCCCGGTGACGTCGGGTGCGGCGACGCTGAAGGACGCGATGAACGAGGGCCTGCGCGACTGGGTCGCGAATGTCCACGACACCTACTACTGCATCGGCACCGTCGCGGGCCCGCACCCCTATCCTCAGATGGTGCGCGACTTCCAGTCCGTGATCGGCACCGAGGCGCGCGCGCAGATGATGGAAGCCGAGGGCAGCCTGCCCGACACGCTGGTCGCGGCCGTCGGCGGCGGGTCGAATGCGATGGGGCTGTTCTTCCCCTTCCTCGACGACAAGGACGTCGCGATGGTCGGCGTCGAGGCCGCGGGAAGGGGGCTCGACACGCATGAGCACGCCGCGGCGCTGTCCCGCGGGCGGCCCGGCGTGCTGCACGGCAACCGCACCTATCTCCTGCAGGACGGCGACGGCCAGATCACCGAGGCGCATTCGATCAGCGCGGGGCTCGACTATCCCGGCGTCGGCCCCGAGCATTCCTGGCTGCACGAGATCGGCCGCGTGCAATACGTCGCCGCCACCGACGACGAGGCGCTGGACGCCTTCCAGCTGTGTTCGCGGCAGGAGGGGATCATCCCCGCGCTCGAGCCCGCGCATGCGCTGGCCCATGTCATCAAGATGGCGCCGACCATGCCGCAGGATGCGATCGTGCTCATGAACCTGTGCGGCCGCGGCGACAAGGACATCTTCACGGTGGCCCGCCACCTCGGCGAGAAAATCTGATGAGCCGCATCGCCGCACGATTCGCCGCGCTGAAGAAGGAAGGCCGCGGCGCGCTCGTCACTTTCCTCACGGGCTTCGACCCCGATCGCGCGACGTCGCTGGAGATCCTGCAGGGCCTGCCCGCCGCCGGTGCCGACGTCATCGAAATCGGCGTGCCCTTCACCGATCCGATGGCGGACGGCCCCTCGATACAGAAGGCGGGGCTGCGCGGGTTGAAGGCCGGCGCGACGGCGCGCGGCATCCTCGACCTCGTGCGCGAGTTCCGCGCGACGGAGAAGGACACGCCCGTCGTGCTGATGGGCTACTACAACCCGATCCTGGTCTATGGCGTCGCGCGCTTCTGCGCCGATGCCGCCGCGGTCGGCGTGGACGGCCTGATCATCGTCGATGTCCCGCCGGAGGAGGCCGACGAGATCGAGCCGCACACCAGCGCCAACGGCCTCGACCTGATCCGCCTGATCGCGCCGACCACGGACGAGGCGCGGCTGCCGCGCGTGCTGGGTGCCACCACGGGCTTCATCTACTACGTCGCGATCACCGGCATCACGGGCACGCGGAGCGCGGACTACGCCTCACTGGCTCCCGCGATCGCCGCGCTGAAGCGCCACACGGATCTTCCCGTCGCGATCGGCTTCGGCATCCGCTCGCCCGAGCAGGCCGCGATCGCCGCGGTGACGGCGGATGGCGCGGTGGTCGGCACGGCGCTGGTGGATACGCTGGCCGCGACGCTGGACGCGGAGGGCCGCGCGACGGCGGAGACGGTGCCGGCGGTGCTGGGCAAGGTCAGTAGCCTGGCCCAGGCCGTCCGGACCGCGCGCCGGGCGGCGGCGTAGCACAAAAAACCCTCTCCACCCGCAGGGGGGAGAGGGAAGGGTGAGGGGGGGCGTAAAGGGCGAAGAACGCGCCCCGCATCCTCCACGTCCCCCTCACCCAACCCTCTCCCCCATGAGTGGGGGAGAGGGCTTGTTCGGATAAGCGGGAGAGAGGGCTTCGGGGGCGCGGGATCTCAGCGCTTCAGATCGAAGCGATCCAGCTCCATCACCTTCGTCCAGGCCGCGACGAAGTCCTTCACGAACTTCCCGCCATTGTCGGACTGCGCATAGACCTCCGACAGCGCGCGGAGCTGGCTGTTCGAGCCGAACACCAGGTCCACCCGCGTGCCCGTCCACTTCACCGTCCCCGTCGCGCGGTCGCGGCCCTGGAACTCCTCGGCCGTTGCATCCGTGGGCGTCCAGGCCGTGCCCATGTCGAGCAGGTTGACGAAGAAGTCGTTCGTCAGCGCGCCCGGGCGCTTCGTCAGCACGCCATGCGGCGAGCCCGCGTGGTTCGCACCCAGCACCCGCAGGCCGCCAACCAGCACCGTCATCTCGGGTGCGGTCAGCGTCAGCAACTGCGCCTTGTCCACCAGCTGCTCCTCGGCCGAGACCGTGAAGCGCGCCTTGCGGTAGTTGCGGAAGCCGTCCGCGTCGGGCTCCAGCACCGCGAAGGACGCGACGTCGGTCTGCGCGTCGGTGGCATCGGTGCGGCCAGGGTGGAAGGGCACGGTCACGTCGTGGCCCGCATCCTTCGCCGCCTTCTCCACCGCCGCACCGCCGGCCAGCACGATGAGGTCGGCGAGCGAGATCTTCTTGCCGCCCGCCGCCTTCGCGTTGAAGTCGCGCTGGATGCCCTCCAGCGTCTCCAGCACGATGGCGAGCTGCCCGGGCTGGTTCACGTCCCAGTCCTTCTGCGGCGCGAGCCGGATGCGCGCGCCGTTCGCGCCGCCGCGGCGATCCGACCCGCGGAAGGTGGACGCCGAGGCCCAGGCCGTGGAGACGAGCTGCGCGACCGACAGCCCCGACGCCAGCACCTTCGCCTTCAGCGCCGCGACATCCGTAGCGTCCACCAGCGGATGCGTCACCGGCGGGACGGGGTCCTGCCAGATCAGGTCTTCCGCGGGAACGTCGGGACCGAGGTAGCGGATCTTCGGGCCCATGTCGCGGTGCGTCAGCTTGAACCAGGCGCGGGCGAAGGCGTCGGCGAACTGGTCCGGGTTCTTGTGGAAGCGCTCCGAGATCTTGCGATACTCGGGGTCCATCTTCATCGCCATGTCGGCCGTGGTCATCATCGGCGGATGGCGCTTGGTCGGGTCATGCGCGTCCTCGACCAGCGTCCAGGCCGCGCGGTCCTTCGGGTGCCACTGGTGCGCGCCGGCGGGAGACTTGTGCAGCTCCCACTCATGGCCCAGCAGCATGTCGAAATAGCCCATGTCCCACTTCGTGGGGTGCGGCTTCCACGCGCCCTCGATGCCGGAGGTGATGGCGTCACCGCCCACGCCGGATTGGAAGGTGCTGAGCCAGCCGAGGCCCATCGCCTCCATCGGCGCGGCCTCGGGCTCGCGGCCCACATGCGTGGCGGGGCCCGCGCCATGCGCCTTGCCGAAGGTGTGGCCGCCGGCGACGAGCGCGACCGTCTCCTCGTCGTTCATCGCCATGCGCGCGAAGGTCTCGCGGATGTCGCGGCCGGAGGCGACGGGGTCGGGGTTCCCGTTCGGGCCCTCGGGGTTCACGTAGATCAGGCCCATCTGGACGGCGGCGAGCGGGTTCGCGAGCTCACGGTCGCCGCTGTAGCGGGTGTCGCCGAGCCAGGTGTCCTCGGAGCCCCAGTAGATGTCCTCCTCCGGCTCCCAGATGTCGACGCGGCCGCCGCCGAAGCCGAAGGGCTTCAGGCCCATGGACTCGATCGCGCAGTTGCCGGTCAGGATGAAGAGGTCGGCCCAGGAGAGGGCGTTGCCGTATTTCTGCTTGATCGGCCACAGCAGGCGCCGCGCCTTGTCGAGGTTGCCGTTGTCGGGCCAGGAATTCTCCGGCGCGAAGCGGTGCGCGCCGTTCGACGCGCCGCCGCGGCCGTCGGCCGTGCGGTAGGTGCCCGCGGCGTGCCAGGCCATGCGGATGAAGAACGGGCCGTAGTGACCGTAGTCCGCCGGCCACCAGGGCTGGCTGACCGTCATCAGCGCGATGATGTCGCGCTTCACCGCAGCGAGGTCGAGCTTCGAGAAGGCCGCGGCGTAGTCGAAGCCCGGGTCCATCGGGTTCGACTTCGCGCTCTGCTGGCTCAGGATCCTGAGGTTCAGCTGGTTCGGCCACCAGTCGCGGTTGCCGCGGCTGGAGAAGCGCGCCGCGTTGGGCGCGCCATGCATCACCGGGCACTTGCCGGCGCCGGCGCTCGTACCGTCCATCATGATCTTCTCTCCCCGAGGGTCTCTGCAGGCGCGCCGCACCGTTGCCGCCGCGGACGGGTTGCCTGGCGGCAGGGTAGCGGTTTAGGGAGCATAGAAGGAAGCCCGGCATCTCTACAGGGCTAATAGACGGCGGCTATCAGGACAGCGCGATTGACCCGATGAACCTGCGCGACCTGCGATATGTGCTCTCCGTCGCCGAGCACGGGCATTTCGGCCGCGCCGCCGAGGCCTGCGGCGTCAGCCAGCCCACGCTCTCGGTGCAGCTCCGCAAGCTCGAGGAGTTGCTGGGCGTCGCGCTGTTCGAACGCAGCAGCAAGGCGGTCGTGCCGACGGCCGCCTGCGAGCGGCTGCTGCGCCACGTCCGCGCTGCGGTCGCGGAGGCCGACGCCATCCTCGCCGCCGCGCGCGACCTGCGCGATCCGCTGGCCGGGCGCTTCCGGCTCGGCATCATCCCGACGCTCGCGCCCTATCTCCTCCCGCTGGTGTTCGCGCCGCTGAGGGAGGCGCTGCCGGCGCTCGAGATCGAGCCCTGGGAAGACCAGACGCGCATCCTGCTCGACCGCCTGCGCGCGCATGAGCTCGATGCCGCGCTGCTCGCGACGGAGGAAGAGGCGCCGGACCTGCTGACCCTGCCGCTCTTCGCCGAGCCCTTCCTTGCGGCGCTTCCGCCCGACCACCCACTGGCCGCGCAGGAGTGCCTGGCGCAGGGCGAGCTGGCGCGCGACATCCTGGTGCTGGCGGACGGGCATTGCCTGCGCGACCAGGCGCTGGCGGCCTGCGGGCAGGCGGGCGCACTGGCCGGACCGCTGCGCGCCTCGAGCCTGGCGACGCTTCTCAACATGGTCGCCGCGGGCTACGGCACGACGCTGATCCCGGGCCTCGCGGCCGGCGCGGCGCAGGATTCCGGTCTCGTGCTGCGTCCGCTGGCGGAGCCCGCGGGACGCACGGTGCGCATCGTCTGGCGCGCCGCCTATCCCCGCCGCGCGGCGGTAGAGGCGGTCGCGGAGGTCGTGGCGAAGCGGCTGCGCAACTTCGCCTCGGCGTCGTAGACCCGCACCCGGCTGGCGATCAGCGCGCCGATCGTGCCGGCCTTCGGCCTGCGTCGCCAGGCGATCGCAGGCCAGCTTCGTGGCGGCGCCGGTGAAGCCGAAAGTCCCGAAGTGCGAAGGAACCTCCGCTGTAGCAGCCTGTTGCGGCCGATGAACCCGGCATTCGGGTTGCCGCAGGGGCTCGCGTAGGTCGGCCGGCTGCTGTCCCCGCCGGCAGGACGCGGCGTAGCGGGACACGGAGCGAAGGCGATGGCGAACTACAGGATCGGCTATTTCGTCGGCAGCCTGGCGAAGGGATCCATCAATCGAAGGCTCGCGAAGGCCCTGGTGCGCCTCGCCCCCGCCGAACTCGAGATGGCGGAGATCCCCTTCGGCGACCTGCCGCTCTACAGCTACGACTACGACGCCGATTTTCCGAAGGTCGCCAAGGATTTCAAGGCCGCGATCGCCAAAGTGGACGGCGTGA
>NZ_JBNXUM010000027.1:0-91647 GCF_050563545.1 Falsiroseomonas sp. HW251 | reverse complement strand
AAGAACAACACGCGCTCCCAGGCCCCCGCCATGTGGCCGGGGCAAGGGCGTCCGGTTGTTCATGAGATCAGCCATGAGCCCCTCGGCGTCCCTGGCACTGTCTCCCGGGTAGTCGTTCAGAGACGCTGGCGAAGGCCTGCTCAGTGACGCCTTGGCTCACCTAGGACCAAGGCTCGGCTCCAGGTCTGATCTCATCAGAAGTCGGCAGTGGCAACACTGCTCACCATGACCGCCTGGATCACCAGGATGTCCATGCTCGTCCATGGATCTCCTTGATGTCTCCAGGACAACTCAAAGCCCAATACATGAACGAAAATCTCCAGGACCTCCCCGAGGATGTCCTGCGTCTCCCTGCGACCTCCGAGGCCTCCGTCGAACTCCCCGTCTACCCGGGCCTCTGGAACCACCGACCCGTCACCTGGGCAGCCAGGCCCACCTCCCCTGAGGCGAAGGCTCTCTGCTGGGCACTCAGTGCAGAACTCGGCCTGGACTACCCAGAACCCGGCGCCGACACCGCGACCAAGCCACGGAAGCGTGGACGTCCCCCGAAGATGACCGAGGGGCAGGTCCTAGAGGCCTTCGTGGGCGACCTGTTGCTCCATGCGCGGCACGGAGAGTGGTCCATGCACCCGACCTCTCCGGTCTTCTTCACAGGTGCCCCGCTCGGCTCCGACATCTTCCAGGCCGTCCGTGGGGCGCTGCGACGCGCTGAGTTCATCGAGGAGAAGCCGGGGTACCGTCTACCCGACGGCCTCACGGTATCCACGAAGTACCGCCCCACCGCCACCCTGTTCCGCATGGCACTGGAGCATGGCGTGTCCTGGCGGCAAGCGAGGAAACACTTCTCCCGCACCGAGGACGCTGGTCAGAAGGCAAGGCCCACCGTGGAGATCCGCAGCCGCTTCGGTGACGAGGTCATGCCTGTCCCGGACACCCAAGCTGCTCGACTGACCTCGGCGCAGGTCGCGGGCTTCAACGCGTTCGTCGCTGGCTTCCAGATCGAGAGTGGTGCGCCTGGATGCCGTGACGTCCATCGCCCGGTGTTCCAGCGCGTCTTCACGGAGAGCCTCGACTACCATGGTCGCCTCTACGACCGGTCACCCAGCTACCAGCACCTGCCGAAGCCCGACAGCACGCGGTATCCGTGGGCCGAGACCAGGGCGTCCATGACCATCAACGGCGAGCCGGTGATCGAACTCGATGTCCATGCGTCCTCGCTGACGATCCTCCACGGGATGGCAGGGATGCCTCTGCCGGATCGCGAGGACCTCTACGCGCTGCCTGGGATCAACCGCGAGACCGGGAAGACCTGGCTGAAGCAGTACCTCGGCAGCGGGGGGCAGACGCCGGTCAGGTGGGCAAGGGACGAGGACCCTGAGCAGTTCAACGGTCTGAAGCCCACACACGCCAGGACGGCCCTGCTGGAAGCCTACCCGTTCCTCGATGACCCCTCCGCGCTACTCGGTGTTCCGACGCGCATGGAACTGACGTGGCACGCCTTCGCCGCCATCGAGGCCAGGGCGGTCCTTGGAGCCGCCTTCCGCCTCCAGGGAGAGGGCATCCTCGCTCTTCCGCTCCACGACGGGATCATCGTCCAGGAGCGGCACCAGAAGCGCGCCAGGGAAGCCCTGGTGGCCGGGTATCGCGCAGAGGCCGGGATCACGCCGGTCATCCGTGTGAAGCGGGGCGTGGAGGGCGCCTGATGCTCGACGCACCGCTGAAGCCCCACCACAAGAGCCGGGACGAACTCGGCCAGCCCATCGGAAAAGACCCGCGAACTTTGAGCATTTCCGAGATGGAGGCCCTCGGACATGCGAAGATGCCACTGGTGAAGGTGATCCGTAGAAACTGCCTGGACTGCGCGGGAAACGTGCCTTCCGAGGTGCGTCGCTGTGCGCTTGTCAGCTGCCCTCTCTGGCCATACCGGATGGGGGTGAACCCGTTCTACGGCGCCAGCGCAGACACGGATCGTACCTCAGCGGAGGATAGCGGATCTTCCACTCTGTGACGCTCTAACGCGCCGCGATGAAGAGAGCCGAGCATCGGCGCTTCACCGAAGATCACTGGCCCACCTGGAGACATCCGGGTGGGCCTTTTTCGTCGTCTTGGCGACCTCATGAGATCCATCGTCGCGAAGACTGAAAACTCCCGCAGTCTGAAGCGATTTCGTGGACCGCCCAGTCTCAAGGCATGGGAGTAGCAGCGGGGGCAGCGCATCCGATTTTCGACGCAGATTGGGGAGCGCGACGCATGCATCGACTACGATTGGCCATCACCGCTGGGACGGCGCCACATCATCGTACACCTGCTCCATGTACTGCATCAGCGGCAGTGCGGCGGGTCGCAACTTCGCGTACTCCTCCGAGAGGGCGGCGAGCCTGTCAGTGGCGGCCTGGCGCTTCTTCGGGTCCTTGGCCTTGCGCAGCGTGAGCCGAGCCTTCGCAGCCTGCGTGATGATGGCGCTGGCGGCCTCGAACACGTCCATGCTCTCCGGGGCCGGGACGGGGCGGGCAGGAGTACGCCGGGTCATGCGAACGTCGCCTTCCCGTGTTTGCCGTACTGTCGAGTTGATGTTCGGTGGATCAAGCTGAGCCTCCTGCGGCGACAACATCTGTCGTGCAATGATTTTTGTAGAGATACCGCGCGCGGGCCAACATCAAACTTCGAGAAGCCTGCCTGACTGTTCCATGGCGCTAACTATGCTGAGTGACACCAAGCCATTTTCCTTTGTGCATTGTGGGGCCGAAGCACAGAGGTGGCCGGTGTTTTCCCCGGCAAACGGCTGTGGGGCGTGGTGGGCAAGGAGGGCCGGGAAGCACCGACCAGTACCTGACCACCGCTGACAGTGTCGCAGACGTTGGTGAACTCAACGCCCACAGGGGTTCGCGCACTGGTGGGCCCCTTTTCTGTCGTCCACGACCGCGCGGTGGCACGACACGGACATTCTCCAACTGACAGCACGGCTCGCTTTCTGATAACGTTGCGCCGTTGGCTTCGGGAGGTTGACCGGTGCAGTCGCTCTACGAGCAGATACTGGGTCTATTTCCAAGCATTGGTTCAACTTTCGAGTTCATGGTCGCGTTATCTTTGCTTTTAGTAGTCATGTATTTGTCTCTCGGAAGATCTACAAGAAAACCAATAAGTAGATTGCGGTACAGTCTTCTGGCTGGTATTGTTGGATGTGTAGCCATAGCTGTATTTAGCCCTAGCAGCTCTTTTTTTCGTTGGTCAGGCCTCGTCTTTGACGAGCAGACAGAACAAGGGATTGTTGGTGCGAAGTTGCACGTCATTTTAGAGACACCCGATCTTCACACCACGTATGAGCCAATAACGACTGCAGGAGGTTTTTTCTCCATCGATCTCCCGCCGACAGCGTCCGGGGGGCACGCGAGATTACAGATCAGTCATCCAGATTATCAAACCCGAGTAGTTCCGCGTGACTTGGTCGCCGATACAAACAGGCCTCGCTACAGTCTGCGCCGCGTTGCTACGGTTTCACCTTCTAACGCTGCCACCTCGCCTGTTCCTCCCGGCGCGCCAAATAGTCCATCTCCTGCGCCTTCCGCGACGCCAACGCCTTCCGCGACGCCCACGCCTTCCGCGACGCCCACGCCTTCCGCGACGCCCACGCCTTCCACGACGCCCACGAACCCGGGCGCCATGCGGCCTCCAGCGCCTCAGTGTCAACGCGTCGTTGATATGAGAAGTTTGGGATGGCGGAGTGGACATAAAGGCGAATACTGTCGGAGATTAGGGTTTACTGGGAACTTCAACCCGTTCTCATCTTACGCTGCTGGCGGATACTGCTTTACTGGTGACCGTCAGGCGTGCGAGCAACTCGTCTCGCGCTGAATGCGTGAAGAGAAAACGTGCAAGCACTCCATCGAGGGCGGTCGCAGTTCTCGCTGTCCGAACGCATCGCGGTCGTCCGGGCCACTCGGAAACGAGGAACGAGGCCATCCGGCAGAATGACTGTCCCCGACATCTCATTTGATCCACGATGTACGCGAACTGCGTTGGTCAGACGGCGACCGCTTCCTGAAGATCTCCGGAGCCCGTCGGCATCCTGAGGGCGGTTTTCCGCGCACAAGGTTCGCGCTCGCCCGTTCTCCCAGAGCAGCTGGCGCGCCTTGAGGTCGGCACGGTCAGCGATCCACCCCGGTGCGTCCCCCTTGCACCGCCTCGCTTCCAGGCCAGAACCCGAGCAAGCTGGATGCCGCCGAGCAGCCGTCCGATCTCGGAAATGCCGTACATTGCGCCACCGCCCAGCCCTGCACCGTGCAAACCCTGACCGTCGAAAGTGAGGTCGAAGGAAGCCAGGAGATGCTTGGTGCTGGAGTACACGCACTTCCGCTTGCCGCAGATGGCGCACTTGGTCATCGCCGCCGCTCCGGGACGATGCGGCCTTCGAGTGGCCTCTCCAAGTAGCGCAGGATGACCCGGAACTGCGCGTCAGAGGCCTTCCGACAAGCAAGCATTGCGCGTGCAACGGCGAACAGAAGCAGCCGACAGGAGACGGTGACGATGACCTCCGTGTTGCCGTGGTGCCAGTCGAACCACGGGCCGTTCCAGAGAGGGTAGGAAAGCGCTGTCAGAGCGACGGCAAAGCCACAGACCTTGGCGTCCCGCGACGCGCTCTGGGCCTTCTCGCCGAGTTCTTCAGCGAGAGCCTTTGCCTTCGCATCAGCATACCGGCCGTCGCTGTCGTCCTCAGGAAGGATCTTCAGGACCCCGTCGGCGACCTGGGGCTTTCCCCAGTAGTCCACGGTCAAAGCACCGTCCCTCTCTATGCGCATCTCAGGCAGCGCTGGTCAGCGCCAAGCGTCGTTTCGCCGTCGCGATCAGACGCCGCCTGAAGTCAACAGGTCAAGGCGCAGTACAGACGCGCATCCGCGCCCGACTTCTTTGACCAAACTGCTTGCCTTTCTGGACCACCACTTGGTACACCGGTGGTCCCTGGACTTCGCCGAGGTCCCTGTTTTTGCTGATGTAGGTCACCGGGCAGTCGTATCCCTCACCCGGCACCACAACCGGCCTAAGTGTCGGTTTTTGTGGAATATCGCAGCAAATCAGCGGTTGGAGGCGGCTGGCAGGTATACAGCCCGGGTATACAGACCGGTGCCCCCACTCCGCATGCTGACCCCCTTGGAAGCATCCCAATAGCGGGATTTTCTACTTCTACGCGCAGGTGCCGAACCGGCTCAAAGCGGTGGCCGGCCGCACCCACGTCAAGCGCAGCCTCGGCACGCGCTGCCCTCGCGAGGCGCGGGCGAAGTGGCCTGCCGAACTCGCGCGCTGGGACACCCAGATCGGGGCCTGGGAGCGGGAGATGAAGCGCGAGAGCGTGACCGCTGAACGCGCTCTTGGTCTCGCTGCGGCATGGGCGGCCAGCATCGACCACGGCGCGCCCCTCCATACGGGTGGAGAGGACAGCGACGTCTTCGAGCCGCTCGTCATACCGGAATGCCACACACCCGAGCGGCTTGCGCGCATGTGGGGCCGCGTCGAGGTGCACGCGATCGAGGCGCTCGAGCTGGCGGGCATCACGGCGACGGCGGACACGTTCCCGCTGCTCCTCAACGCGATGGTGCCGGTGGTCAATGCGACCTATCTCCGCGAGGACCTGACCGCCCTCGCCGCCGCGCACCCTCTGAACCCGCTCGCGGCGGTTCGCCAGCAGCTGCCGGCGGTTCCGCCGCCGCCCGCGTGTGTTGCCGTTCACTCAACCGATGGGCCGTCGTTCGACGCGATCTGGTCGGCCTGGAAGGCTGTGACCGCGACGAACGCACGCACGGTGGACGAGACCCGCAGCATGTTGCGGATGCTGGCCGACTTCCTTGGCCACGACGATGCGGGCCGTGTGACCCGCGACGACTTGCGGTCCTGGCGGGATCACCTCAAGACGGCGCACGGGTTGACCAACAACACCTGGAACAACCGGTTGTCGCTCGTCGGCCAAGTCTTCAAGCGCGCGGTTGCGGATGAGCGACTGCCAATGGATCCGACCGACGGGTTGCGCTTGCCCAAGAGCAAGCCGCACAGCCCGCTTCCGTACTCAGACGACGATGCGGCCGCGATCCTGCTGCGCGCCCGGTCGGAGACACTGCCGACGCTGCGTTGGGCGCATTGGGTCATGGCGTTCACCGGCATGCGGGTGGGCGAGGTGTTGCAGCTCGGGCGTGACGATCTGCGCGAGGACCCGGACAGCGGTATCTGGACGCTCGCGATCCACGAGCACACCAAGGGCAACAGCGTGAAGACCGGGATGCCGCGCAACGTGCCGGTCCACCCCGCCCTGGTCGCAGAGGGCTTCGTCGCTTATGCCCTGACCGTCGAAGCCGGCGCTCCGCTCTTTCCCGACAAGGAGGTAGATAAGTACGGCCGCCGCGGCGGGCGGGGCTGGAACGCGGTCAGCAGCTGGGTGCGGAGGAGCGTCGGCATCACCGATGCCCGCAAGGCGCCGAACCATTCGTGGCGTCACCGAATGGAAGACGAACTGCGGGCGGCCGAGGTGTCTGAAGATGTGCGCGATGCAATCCTCGGTCACGCTCGGAAACGACTGGGCGGCATTACGGCATACGGGGCGAGGCACTGTCCCGCCTTTACCGTGAGCTGTCTCGGATCCGATCACCGCTCCCGGCACGCACGCTAACCCCACCTGATTCCTAGCTGGACCTGGGCGTTCGACACGGCGGTTGTGGCATCGCGGCGCGATGACGCTTGGTTGGTCGCGATGGAGCCGGCGCATTGGCGTTGGCGACGGCTACAGCGGAACATCATGCTGCCGCGCCCACCCGAGGTGCATATCGTCGAACGCGCGGGCCATTTCGACTTCATGGCCCCGTGCTCCGCAGCCCTGGCGCGCGCCGCGCCGGCGATCTGCGTCAGCGCGGCGGGCTTCGACCGAGCCGCGTTTTTCCCTGCCGAGGGCCTTCCGCTCGATCGTCTGGATGGCCAGCCCCAGCTGCGCCACCGCCGGGACGGCGCTTGCAACGCTGCCGCCGCGGCCGAGCAGCCTGACGTTCGCGCCATCACCATCTCGATCGAGAACTTCATGCAAGAGCACGCAGGACGAGGCATGGGTTGCTTGTGTGGACGGGGCGGACCGGCATCGGGAGCCCAGCCGCGCACGGGCTCCCGACATCACGGCACTCAGCCCAGAGCACCGCGCCGCGCTCAGCCAGTTCGCGACGTCCCTTGGCCGGATGAGGGCGTCATCTCCAATCTCGACGGACGCCGAAGGAGACCTGCGGCCTGCCGCCACTACATCGGCATCATCAGCTCCGGCTTGAATGTTAAGGTCGCGCACCAATCCATGGTGACGTGACAGTCGCGGCGCCGCCGCTCGGCATGCCGCATGTGCTCCCACCAGATCTTCCTGAACAGCACGCGGATGGCCGGCGGGCGCGCCCGCACGACCTGTCCCGCCTAGATCTCCCGATCAGGGCCGGACGAGCCCGCCACGAGCCGGTGCGGCACCGCATAAGTTGGCGGCCGGCATCGCCGGGGTCCGCCGAAGAGCCTCACACCGCACGCCCGCTGCAGATGCAGGGGCAATTGGCGTTAGAATTGGCGCTGACGATTATGAAGCCGGACGTGGTGCCGCCGCATGTCGGGGCAGCCATGGCCGACCGTCATCCGCCGAGACGTTGCGGAGCGAGGTGTCGAGGATCCCGCGTGGTGAGCTGAGCGCGCCAGGGATGGAATGGAGGGCAGTGCGAGCCGGCACCGGCGGTCAGGCAGGTCCAGGCCGATCGGGAAATAGGCAACGTGACAGAGGGCGCTCCGCCAGCGATGGCGGGGCGCCCTCATTGCGTCCGCTGCCCCGATCGCTGCATTCGACAGATCCGCCATGGGTTCACGCCGCCCGCGTCGTCAGGCAACCCGGCGGCGCCGTGCGCCCATCGCGCAGGCCAGGTCGAAGGCGGCCTGCAGCGCGCCGACGCGGGCGATGCCCTTGCCCTGAATGTCGAAACCCGTGCCGTGGGCGCAGGTCGCGATCGGCACGGGCAGGCCGCCAGCGACCGTGACGCCGCGCCAGAAGCCCATGAGCTTCATCGCGATCTGCCCCTGGTCGTGGTACATCGTGACGATCGCGTCCACGTCGCGCGTGCCATCGGCCCTGGGCTGCGCGCGCAGAAAGATGGTGTCGGCGGGATAAGGCCCCTCGCAGGGCAGGCCACGGCGCCGCGCTTCCTCGAGCGCGGGGCCGATCACATCGATCTCCTCGCGGCCGAAGGCGCCGTTGTCGCCGTTGTGGGGATTGAGCCCGCAGACCGCGATGCGCGGCCGCTCGATCCCCGCCTGGACCAGCGCATCGCGGATCAGCGCGACGGCGCCGATCACCTTCTCCGGGGTGATAAGGTCCGCCACCGCGCGCAGCGCGACGTGGCTCGTGACGCGGCAGGTCCAGAGACCGTCGAGCACGTTGAACTCGCTGTGCGCGCCCTTGTGGTTCAGCACCTCCGCGAACCAATGAAGCTCGTCCGGATGGCCTATCCCCGCCATATGGAGCGACGCCTTGTTGAGCGGTGCGAAGCAGATGCCGTCCACCGTGCCGGCCTGGGCGAGGGCCAGGCATTCGTGCAGCACGTCCATCGCATGCGCGCCGCCCTCCGCGCTGGACCTGCCGCGCGGGACCGGCGCGCGGCGTCGCACCTCGTGAAGGACGATGCGGCCCGGCGCGAGGGCAGCGGGATCGTTCCCGCGGGTGACCGGCACGTCCACGCCCGCGATCCGCATGCCATCCGCCAGTTCCTCCGGGTCGGCCACCAGCAGCAGCGCGGCCTTAGCGCGGTTCGCCTCGTTGGCCAGCAGCCTGGCCATGATCTCCGGCCCGATCCCGGCGGGATCGCCGAGGACGAGGGCGAGGCGGGGCGTCATGCGGGCGGTTCTCCGGCCGGGTTGCTCGCCGCCTCGCAGCGGCCCAGTCACGACGGGCCGGGCGGTCGAGGGCGGCGAAGGGGTGTCGCAGAACGCTGCACGAGGGTCGCCAGACTTGTCAACAGGCCCGGTCACCGGACCAGTAGACCTGGGCCACGCCGCGCTGTTAGGCTGCCCGCCATGCGCGACAGCCTCGCCCTGCTGCAGTCCGCCGTCTCGAAGCGCACCATGCGCGAACAGATCACGGACCGGCTTGCCGGCATGATCCTGTCCGGCCTGCTGCGCCCGGACGACGTGCTGCCGGGCGAACGCGACCTTGCCGCGCAGCTCGATGTCAGCCGCGAGACGGTGCGCGGGGCGATTCAGGCGCTGGCGGCGCGCGGCCTCGTCGAGGTCGCGCAAGGTGCGCGGTCACGCGTGTTGCCCGCGGCGAGCTGGTTCGCCCGGCCGGCCGTCGCCGCGCGCTACACGCCGGAGGAGGTGCATGGCGCGCGCATGGTGCTCGAGGTCGAAGCGGCGCGGGAGGCGGCGCGCCATGCGGGCGCGCAGATCCGCGCGCGCCTGCTGGCCCTCGTCGAGGCGCAGGGCCGCGCGCTGGACGACGCCGCCGCCTTTCACATCGCCGGCTCGGAGTTCCACGCGACGTTGCAGCGCGCCGGTGGCAACCGGCTGCTCGCCGCGCTGCTAGCCGAGGTCCATGGCCAGTCCTCGGACCTCAGCCACCAGGCTCTCGCCGCGCCGGGGGCCATGCGCCGGTCCTGGCTCGACCACCGGCGGATCGCCGCCGCCGTCGACGCGCGCGACCCGGAGGCGGCCGCGGAGGCGATGCGCCTGCACCTCGACCGCATCGGCCGGGCCGCCAGGCACAACACGAGAAGCAGGACCGCCGCGTGAGAGCGGTGCTGGCAGCGAGGCGCGGGCAAGGCTGGCGTTCTCGTCAACGACAAGGTGAAGTGGTCCTGCCGAAGAGCATGACCGGGGAGACGTCCATGAAGCTCGATCGCCGCTCAACCCTTGCCCTGGCCCTCGGCGGTCTGGCGATGCCAACGCTCGCGCAGGCCCAGGGTACCGCCGGCTGGCGGCCTACCCGGCCGGTGCGCCTGATCGTGGCCGCCGCTCCCGGCGGCTCCAACGATATCCTCGCCCGCATCATCGCCGAGCCCGCCAGCCAGATCCTGGGGCAGCCCGTCGTCATCGAGAACCGCGCCGGCGCGGGCAGCGTCATCGGCAGCGAGGCGGCGGCGCGCGCGCCGGCCGACGGGTACACGCTGCTGATCAACAGCTCGCTCGCCACGGTGCCGGCGGTCGTCGCGAACGTGCCCTATGACACGCTCGGCGATTTCGACGGCGTGGCGGTGGCCGGCTTCTCGCCGCACCTGCTCGTGGTCAATCCCGCCGTCCAGGTGCGCACGGCGCAGGAACTGCTGGCGCTGCTGCGCGCCAATCCCGGTCGGCTCAACTATTCCTCGGCCGGTCCCGGCAGCGGCCCGCATATCGGTGGCCTGGTGCTGATGGCCCGCATGAACGTGGAGGCCGAGACGGTGCACTATCGCGGCGGCGGACCCAGCGTCGCCGCGCTGGTCTCGGGCGAGGCGCAGTTCGGCACGCCCACCATGGCCTCCGCGATCGGACAGGTGCGCGGCGGCGCGCTGCGTGCCCTCGCCGTGCTGGCGGAAGAGCGGAGCCCGGCCCTGCCCGACGTGCCCAGCGCCCCGCAGGCGGGCATGCCCGGCGTGATCCATGAGGAGTTCTTCCCGATCGTGGCGCCGAAGCGCACGCCGTCTGCGGCGCTGGCAGCGCTGGGCGATGCCTTCCGCCTGGCCATCCAGCAGTCGGCCGCACGCGTGAACGAGATGACCGGCGTCGCCCCGCGCGCAGGCTTCGAGAGCAGCGCGCAGGTGATGGCGCTGGTCCGGGATGGCATCGAGACCAACACGCGCCTCCTGCGTGCCGCGGGCGTGCAGCCGGAATGACGGGCCAGGCTGCGGGCGCAGCCGCTGTGTACGCCTCCTCTTGCCGCGGGCGGGCGATCCGCGCTGCCCCCCGCCTTCGCCGGGCCGCAGCAAGAGGAAGCGCCGACGCCCCGCGTTGCGAGCTGCGCCTATTGTTTGAGGCCGGCGGACGCCATGCTCGTGATGAAGAGGCGCTGCAGCACGGCGTAGACCAGGATGACGGGCGCGACGCCAGCGTCGCCGCCGCGATGAGTTGCGGCACGTCGGTGCCGTAGCGATCGCCCTGCATCATGGTCAGGCCAAGCGAGAGCGTGCGCATGTGGTTGCTGTCGGTCGCCACCAACGGCCACAGCAGGCTGTCCCATTCGCTGAGGAAGCGCAGGATCGGTGCCGCCGTCGAGCTGGTCGGTCTCGTCGCCGCCTTCCAGCGTGTCGGCGCCCGCCGCCCGCCAGGAAATCCCCGCCCGTCCCGCCGAGGAGCGAATCGCCCTCGCTGCCGCCATCCAGCGTGTCAGCGCCATCGTCACCAATGAGCGTGTCCAGGCCGGCTTCCCCGAAGACGAGGTCGGCGCCGTCGATCCTGGGTCCGCTTCCGGTCGTGCCCGCGCCGCTGTCGCCGCCGGCCAGCCAGCCGTCGCCCGCGTCGCCATACAGCGTATCGGCGTCCTGGTTGTCATAGATGATATTGTTGCCGGCATCGCCGTTCAGGAGGTCACCTGCGTCGACCCCCGTGTCCGGCGAGCCGCCAGGGGCCGCAAATACCTCGCAATACCGATTCAAAACAGCGCGCCGCGGCGAAGCCAAGTTGCAAGTCGCTGTTGCGGTCCGGCGTTTTCACACGCCCTGCGCCCTTTTGAGACATTCCGACGCCATTCAGAGGCGGCCTCGTAGGCGACAAGCAGGCGCAGTGGCCAGCGTCCTGTTGGTCAGCAGTTCAAGCCTTTCTGCCACGTCCCGCATCATCATTCCGGGACTACGAAATCGAGCTTCCGTTCGTTCGCGCCTCGGAACCCGGAGGCCAGAACGACCAGAAGATTCTCTCGACCTCACAGCTCCGCCTGGATGTCGCGGGTTCGGTATCCCGACCGGAAGCGGTCAAACGACGGATGGCCGCGATCGCCGGCCGGCGAGAAGCCGGAGCTGCGCGGAGCGGGCCGTCGAGCAAGTGCGACGGCCGGCATGCTCGCCGCGACGGTCCAGACCGATCAGTCCGGCCCGTTCTCCGCGGTCACCCATTCCACGACCGTCGCGATCTGGTCGCCGGCAAGCAGAGGCGGAGCGTGGCCGCAGCCCGGCACCTCGACCAGCATTGCTCGAGGGCCGCGTTGGGTCATCTCGCGCGCCGTTTCCGGCATGAGCAAGTCCGAATCCACGCCGCGCAGCAGCAGCACGCGACAGCGTATCGCGTCCCAATACCGCCAAAGGCTCAGGTTGTAGAGCAGCCCTGGGCGGAAGGACCGCGCGATGCCCGGATCACAAAGCAGGCGATAGCGCCCATCCGGCTCTGCCGTGATGCTATGCTGGACCAAGTGGTCCCATTCGGCCTGCCCCAGGTTTCCGAAGGGCGCGAGAGTCGTGCGGAAATGCGCCTCTGCCTCGACCAGGTCGCGAAACCGCGAAGGCATGACGCGAAGATAGCTGCCGATGCGGCTCAAGGCCGACCAGGCGACATAGGGGCCGATGTCGTTGATCACCAGCCGCCGGACGATGTTGCCGGGCATGCCTGCCACCACCAGCCCGATCAATCCTCCGAGCGAGGTGCCGATCCAATCTACGGAGGCCGCGCCGGTGGCGGCGAGCACTGTCGCCATGTCGGAGCAGTATTGCGGCAGGCCATAATCGTCAGCGTTGGCAAGCCAGTCACTGCGGCCGCGCCCCGGCAGGTCGGGGCAGATGACCCGGTAGCCACGTCGCGCGAGGGCCCGCGCCAGAAAGTCGAAGTCGCGGCCCTGCCGGCTCAGCCCATGGACGCAGACAGCGACATGGGCCGCATCCGGCGCACCCCATTCGGTGTATGCGATACGGTGGAACGCGTGGCGCGAGACACCAAGGACATGGCGGTGCCGGGGCAGGATCGCTTCGGCAGCACGCGCCTGCGACGAAGCATCAAGACGGTTCGCGGCCGAACTCATACGGTTCGTGACGCCGTGCGCCGCGCCCCATACAGCACGTTTCCGGCTTCGGGTCGCTTGGCATGCGTGCCCTTGCCCGCACCCGCTGGGCCGATGATGACGAGCTTCATGTCAATCACCCTTGCCGGGCACGGGCTGACCGATAGCGCTGCAAATGGGTCTCGTTGCCGCGTGACGGTCTGGAAGCACGGCTGAGGCCCGGTCTCAGCCGGGCTTGCGTTGCGCAGCTTGGCGCATCTCCTCAATACTCTCCAGCATCCGCGTGCGCATCACCTCGTAGACATCCACCGACGCCTTGCGGCTCAGTTCCGCGAGTTCCCGTGCCTTATCCACGGCGAGCTCGAACGCCTTGGCGACCATCTGTCGTTGCTGCTCCGCCGTCATCTTCTGGTCCTGTGCCATCGCGGCAATCCGCTCGACGGCGGCCTCGAACAACTCCAGCTGGTGGCGAGAGACAGCGGCGGCGCCATCAGCCGCGATCCGGTTGGCAGTGGCGAAGGCCTCGATGTTCTTCCGCTGGCCGGCAACCAGCGCCTGGACGTCGATGCCGGGCATCTGGAAGCGCTCCATCACCTTCTTGATCTGCTCGGCGTTGAAAGGCGTCTGCGACATCTCGGTCATGATCGGCTCCTCGGTATCTCGTCAGGGTTCGGCTGCTTCACGCTCGGCGAAGACCTGCGCCTCGTTCAAGGTCTCGAACACATGCGGTGCAAGGGCGCGCTCGGCGAGGCCGGCGCCGAGCTTGAGGCGCATGAAGGCGCTCGTCGTGTAGCGGGAGGCGGAGCTGTAGTAGCGGCCCTGCAGGTAGGTAATCATGGAGAAGAAGGCGTCGCTGACGCGCGGCTCCAGATGGAAGCTGTCGTAGCAGACGATCACCGCGACGCGCCGGCCGATCGCCCGGCAGCGGTTCTCCACCTCCCGCCGGACCAGCTCGACGTCGTCGGTGCTGCGGATCTGGAAGCCCTCGTAGTTGATGAAGAGCGTGTTGCGCTCCGCGTCGTAGCTGATCCGGTCGGCGAGCGCGCGTCCGAGCAGCGTCTGCTCCAGGGCCATCGGCTCGTCCCGGAACAGCCGAGGGTCCATCGGGCGCGGCGTGCGGATGACCGGCACGAAGTCCATGTGGGCGAGGATGTCGCGCTCGATATCGATGCCGGGGGCTACCTCCGTCAGCTCCATCCCCTCCGGCGTGCGACGGAAGACGCAGCGCTCGGTGACGTAGAAGACCGGCTGGCCCGCCTCCGCCGCGTAGCTGCCGCTAAAGGTCACCTGCTCCACGGCGGAGACGAACTTCCGCGACTTTCCCTCCGTTACGATGCGCAGCACCCCGTCCTCGACCGCGACCGCGAGCCCGCCCGCCGTGAAGGTGCCGGCGAAGACCAGCTTCCGGGCGTTCTGGCTGATATTGATGAAGCCGCCGGCGCCGGCGAGCTTCGGGCCGAAGCGGCTGACATTCACGTTGCCCTCGGCATCCGCCTGGGCCATGCCAAGGCAGGCCAGGTCGAGGCCGCCGCCGTCATAGAAATCGAATTGCTGGTTCTGCTGGATCACCGCCTCGGGGTTCAGCGCGGCGCCGAAATTGAGCCCGCTCTGCGGCATCCCGCCGATGATGCCGGGCTCGGCGGTCAGCGTGAGGTATTGCAGCACGCGTTCCTCGGCCGCGACCGCCGCCACGCCTTCCGGCATGCCGATTCCGAGGTTGACGACGCCCCCCGGCGGCAGTTCCATCGCGGCGCGGCGGGCGACGATCTTGCGCTCGTCGAGCGCCATCGGCTCCAGCCGGTCCATCGGCACGCGGAGCTGGCCGGAGAAGGCGGCGCTGTGCGGCGTCGCATAGGTCTGATGGTGGTTCTCGGGCCCGGCCAGCACGACGCAATCCACCAGAACGCCGGGCACCTGCACGAGACGCGGGTCGAGCGAGCCGGCGGCTGCGATCCGCTCCACCTGGGCGATGACGAAACCGCCGGAATTCTTCGCCGCCATCGCGGCCGAAAGGTTGTCCAGCGTGAGCGCCTCGCGCTCCATCGTGATATTGCCGGCGATGTCGGCCGTGGTGCCGCGGATCAGCGCGACGTTGATCGGGAAGGCCCGGTAGAACAGCCATTCCTGCCCGCCGATCGTCAGCAACTCCACCAGGTCCTCAGTCGTGCGGCTGTTCAGCCGGCCGCCATCCTGCCGGGGATCGACGAAGGTGCGCAGCCCGACGCGGGATAGCAGGCCGGCGCGGCGCCCCGCGATGTCGCGGTAGAGTTGCGAGATGCAGCCGAGCGGCAGGTTGTACGCCTCGATCCGGTTCTCGATCGCCATCCGGCCGAGCTTGGGCACCAGCGACCAGTGGCCGCCGATGGCGCGCTTCACCAGCCCGTCATGGGCAAGCCGGTTCAGCCCGCGTTCCTTGCCGTCCCCGGGTGCGGCGGCGAAGACGAGGGTCAGGCCCTCCGGCTCGCCGCTGTCGAGGAAGCGGCGCTCCAGCGTCAGCAGCAATTCGTCGGGCGTGCCGATGCCGACGAAGCCGGAGATGGACACGGTGTCGCCGGCGCGGATGATGGCCGCGGCTTCTGCCGCCGAGACGATCTTGTTGCGCATCGCCTCAGTCCCGCGCTGCCAGGAACTGGGCTACGCCCGGCGCGAAGAGTGCCTGCGACCGCCCGCCGACGAAGACGCCGACATGCCCGCCCGGCAGCGCCAGTTCCGAGTAGTCGGCGGTGCCGAGCTTCGGCCCGATCGCGCGCGACGTCGCGGGCGGGATGATGTGATCATCCTTCGCGTAGACGTTGAGCACGGGCATGGTGACGTTGCCGAGGTCGACGCGGCGCCCGGCGATCTCGAGCTCGTTCCGGATCAGGCGATTTTCCTGGTAGAGATGCTTCAGCCACTGCTTCGCCGCCTCGCCGGGATGGTCGGGGCGGTCGGCGATCCATTTCTCCATGCGCAGGAAGTTCAGCAGCTTCTGCTCGTCGTCCACGACATCGAGCAAGTCGAGGTTGTACTTCGTCAGCGTGCGCATCGGCGTCATCTGGTTGAAGACCGCGCCCATGAAGGTGCCGGGCAGGCAGCCATTCGCGTCGATCAGCCGGTCGATGTCCTCCGGCGCCAGGCTCCGGGTCCAGATGTTGATGAAGCCATGCCCTGCCCGGCTCTCCACCGTGTCCGCGTGGAAATCGATCGGCGTGATTGTCAGCGTCATCGTGCGCACGAGCCCGGGATGCAGCGAGGCGAAGCAGGTAGTGAAGACGCCGCCTTCGCAGATGCCGAGGAGATTGACCTGCGCCGTGCCTGCGGCCCGCGCGACCTGCTCGACGGCGTCGTGCAGATAGCCGTCGATGTAGTCGTCCAGCTTCAGCCAGCGATCGGCGCGGGAGGGGTCGCCCCAATCCACGACGTACAGGTCGACGCCGAGCTTCAGAAGGTTCTGGACCAACGAACGGTCGGGCTGAAGGTCGGCCATGGTCCAGCGGCCGATCAGCCCGTAGCAGATCAGCACGGGCGTGCGGATCCGCTGCTCCGCCAGGGGGCGGAAGCGGTGCAGCGTCACCTTGTCTTCCTGCCAGACAAGGTCCTTCTCCGTGGCCGCGATGCGCACCTGCTCGTCGCGCAGCTTGCCGAGCAGGCGTGCGCCGGTCGCGAGCTTCGTGCCGAATGTCGCCATGGCGCCGAGGCCGGCGGTCGGGGAGGGCGTGGCCATCGCTTAGCTCCTCGCCCTGCGGGACGTGGCGCGCGCGGGCCTCGCGCCTTGCGGCGGCGCCGTCTCAGGTGCGGGCAGCGCACGCGGCGCGGACGCCTCGCGCGGCGAATCCCGCTGTGCACGACGCATCGCGCGCAGCTCCCGTCGCAGCTCGGTGACGGTGCGGTGGACGTCGTCCAGCTCCCGCCGTGTCGGCAGGCCGAAGCGCGCGCCGAGATCCTCGGCGAGCTCCTGCTGCGCGAGGCGCAGCTCGGTGCTCGCGCCGATCAGACGCGCCTGCGCTTCGAGGAAGCGCTCGGAGCGCTGCATCTCGACCAGCACCTCGTTCGCCGTCTCGATCCAGAGGCGCAGCGTCGCGTCCTGCGGGATCGGTTTGTCGACGGCGGCCAGCTTCTGCATGAAGGCGCGCGCAGCGTCCTGCCAGGCGCCGAGCACCACGGTGCTGTGCTCGAGGCCGCGCTGCCGCACCGCGAGCCAGGCGCGGGCGAGCCGCGCATATTGCCGCTCGGTACCCCAGAGGTCGGAGAGCTGCGGTCCCTCCGTCATCCAGGTCAGGACCTGGTCCATGTCAGCCGTGACGTCGAACCACGCCCGCGGATCGGTCATGCGGGCGAATAGCGCGCTGACCGCCCTCTCCGCCTCGCCGCCCTTCCCCTGGCGCTGCGGCAGCGACTGCGCCAGCGCTACCGCGGCCTGCCAGAGCTGCGTCGCGGCCTGGCCCGCCGCGGTCAGCTCCGCGATGCCGGCGGCGATCTCGGCCCCTTGCGCGGGTTCGGCCTGGCCTGCCCCGAAGCTCGCCGCCATCGCGGCGGCCGAGCCCTTGGCGGCCGCATCCGCGGCTGACCAGGCGGCCTTGCTGCCCGCGGCCCAAAGCTCGGCGAAGGCCTTCGCATTGCCGAACGGGTCCATCAGAGCACCACGACCTGGCGCACCGCCTTGCCTTCGTGCAGGCGGTCGAAGCCCTCATTGATCTCCTCAAGCGCGAGCTTTCCGCTCATCAGCCGGTTCACCGGCAGCCGGCCGCGCTGGTACAGGCCGATGAAGCGCGGGATGTCGCGCGTCGGCACGCAGGAGCCGATGTAGCTGCCCTTCACTGTCCGCTCCTCCGCCACGAGGTTCACCAGCGGAAGCGGCAGCGTCGCGGCCGGCGGCGGCAGGCCCGCGGTCACCGTCATGCCGCCACGGCGGGTGATGCGGTAGGCGAGCTCCATCGCGCGGGCGGAGCCGGCCATCTCGAAGGCGACATCCACGCCGCCGCCGGTTGCCGCGCGCACCTGCTCCGCCGCGTCCCCCGCGCGGGCATTGACGGCATCGGTCGCGCCGAGCTCGCGCGCCAGCGCTAGCTTGTCGTCGGCCAAGTCGATCGCCACGACCTGTCGTGCCCCCGCCGCCACGGCCCCGAGGAGGGAAGCGAGCCCGACGCCGCCAAGGCCGATGACCGCGGCCGTCTGGCCCGGTCGCAACTGGGCGGTGTTCACCACGGCGCCAACGCCGGTCAGCACGGCGCAACCGAACAGCGCAGCTTCATCGAGCGGCAGGGCCGGATCCACCTTGACGACGGATCGGCGTGACATGACGGCGTATTCGGCGAAGGCGGAGACACCGAGGTGATGGTTCACCTCCGCCCCGTCGCACCGAAGGCGCCGCCGGCCCGACAGCAGCGTGCCCGCTCCGTTCGCTGCGGCACCCGGTTCGCAGAGGGCAGGCCGGCCTTCGGCACAGGGCATGCAATGGCCGCAGCTCGGCATGAAGACCATGACGACATGGTCGCCGACGGCGAGATCCGTGACGTCCTCGCCCAGTTCCTCGACGACGCCAGCCGCCTCGTGGCCGAGCGCCATCGGCATCGGGCGCGGACGGTCGCCGTTGATAACGGAGAGGTCGGAATGGCACAGCCCCGCCGCCCCGATCCGCACGAGCACCTCGCCGCGACCGGGCGGAAGCAGTTCGATCTCGCGGATGGCCAGCGGCTTCGTCTCGGCATAGGGTCCGGGTACGCCCATGCGGTCGAGGATGGCAGCACGTATCCTCATGGCGCGCCACCTCGCAGCAGCTGGCCGCGCTTCTTGCGCGCGACGTCATGGGCGCGCAGCTCCTCGTTCAGGACGCGGACGTTCTCGCTGTAGTCGATCGGGCAGACCACGAGGTGCACGCCGCCGCCGCGGAACGCAGTCTCGAGCGTCGGAATCAGTGCTCCCATCGACTCCACGCGGGAGCCGCGCGCACCATAGGATTCGGCGTACCGGACAAAATCGGGGTTCCCGAAGGTGAGACCCCAATCCGCCATGCTCTGGGCGGCCTGCTTCCAGCGGATCATGCCGTAGGCGTTGTCTTCCAGGATCAGCACGACGAGGTTGAGCCCCAGCCGGACGGCGGTCTCCAGCTCCTGGCTGTTCATCATGAAGCCGCCATCGCCGCAGACAGCCATCACGCGCCGCTCGGGATGGAGCATGGACGCCATCATGCCAGAGGGCAGGCCCGCGCCCATGGTGGCCAGCGCATTGTCCAGCAGCACGGTGTTCGCAACGTAGGTGCGGTAGTTCCGCGCGAACCAGATCTTGTACATGCCATTGTCGAGGGCGAGGATGCCGTCGGGCGGCATGACCTGGCGAACGTCGTGCACCAGCCGCTGCGGCGTCGGCGGCCAACGATCCTCGGTGGCGCGGTCGGAGATGCGGTTCAGGATCTCCTCCCGCAGCGAGAGCAGGGCACCGGCATGCGGCAGCTTGCCCTCAACGCGGTCGGCGAGCAGCTCCAGGCTCGGGCCGAGGTCGCCCACGACTTCCGCGTGCGGGAAGTAGACCTGTTCGACATTGGCCGGCTGGTAGCCGACATGGATGACCGTCGGGCCGCCAGGCCCCATCAGGAAGGGCGGTTTCTCGATCGTATCGTGGCCGATGGCGATGATCAGGTCGGCCGCATCGATCGCGTCATGCACGTAGTCACGCTCCGACAGCGCCGCCGTGCCGACATAGAGGCTGGAGCCGCCGGCGACCGTGCCCTTGCCCATCTGGGTGGTAAAGAAGGGAATTCCGGTGCGACGGACGAAGCCGTTCAGCCCGACCGTGGAGCGCGGGCGGCTCGCCGCGGCACCGAGCATGATAAGCGGTCGCTTCGCCTTGACGATGATCTCCGCCGCGCGGTCCAGCGCCTCTCGGTGCGCAACCGGTATCTCGATTGGGTGCGGCGGGATTGGCGGAACGTCGTCGCACTCCTCGCCGGCGATGTCCTCCGGCAGTTCGAGATGGACGGGTCCGGGCCGCTCCTCCATGGCCACGCGGAACGCATCGCGCACCAGCGTCGGGATGCTGGTGGCGTTGACGATTTGCCGCGTCATCTTGGTTAAGGGCCGCATGCTGCCGATCACGTCCACGATCTGGAAGCGCGCCTGCTTCGGCGTCATGATCGGCTTCTGTCCGGTGAGCATGATCATCGGCATCGCGCCGAGATGCGCGTAGGCGGCGGATGTCGAGAAGTTCAGCGCACCCGGCCCGAGCGTCGAGATGCAAACCCCCGGCCGGCCGGTGAGCCGGCCATGAGTCGCGGCCATGAAGCCGGCGGCCTGTTCGTGGCGCGTCAGCACCAGCTCGATCCTGGAGTGGCGCAGCGATTCCACCACATCGAGATTCTCTTCGCCAGGGACGCCGAAGATGCGGTCCACCCCCTCATTCTCGAGCGCCCTGACGAGCAGGTCGGAGCCTTTTGTCATGGTCGTTCTGCTTCCTGTCGTTCCGGGGAGGCGGTCAGGTCCCTAGCCTGCGCGTGACCGCGCGGGCGAAGTCCGTCGTTGTGGCGGTCCCGCCGAGGTCGGGCGTGCGCACGCGGTCGGTCTCCAGCACGAGCGCGACAGCCTCCCTGATGCGCCGGGCTTTCGCGGCCTCGTCCACATGCTCGAGCATCAGGCATGCGGCGAGCAGCAACGCGAGCGGGTTGGCCACACCCTTGCCCGCGATGTCGGGCGCCGAGCCGTGCACCGCCTCGAAGATCGCGGCATCCGGGCCGATATTGGCCCCAGGCGCCATGCCAAGCCCGCCGACGAGACCGGCAAGCTGGTCGGAGAGGATGTCGCCGAAAAGATTCGTCGTGACGATCACGTCGAACTGCTCGGGCTTGAGGACGAGCTGCATCGCGCAGGCATCGACGATGCGGTCATCGCAGGCGATGCGCCCCTCATACTCCTTCGCGATCTTCCGCCCGGCCTCGAGGAAAAGACCCGTCAGCGCCTTCAGGACGTTCGCCTTGTGGACGAGCGTGACCTTCTTCCGCCCGTTCCGCACGGCGTAGTCGAAGGCGAACTTCACGATCCGCTCGCATTCCACTCGGGTGTTCACGCCCTGGCTGATCGCGACCGCGCGCGGGTCGTCGCCGACCGCGATGAAGTGCTCGAAGGCGACGTAGAGGCCCTCCAGGTTCTCGCGGACGAGGACGATGTCGATGTCCTCGTAGCGGCCGCCCTTCACCATTGTCCGCACAGGGCGGACATTGGCGTACAGGCCGAAGGCTTCGCGCATACGGACGTTGACGCTTCGGAAGCCGCCGCCGACTGGCGTGGTCAGCGGTCCCTTCAGTGCCAATCGCGTGCGGCCGATGCTGTCGATCGTGGCCTGGGGCATCGGGTCGCCGCCATGCGCGACGCCGTCCAGCCCCCCATGCTGGCGGTCCCAGACAAAGGGGGCGTCGACGGCCTCAAGGATGGTCGTCACGGCTTCCGTGATCTCGGGGCCGATGCCGTCGCCGGGGATTAGCGTGGCGGAGATCCTGGTCATATCTCGTGCTCCGAACCCGCTCAGGCGGCCAGTTGCCGAAGGACGTAGTTGAGAATCCCGCCATGGCGGAAGTAGTCGAGCTCATCGGCCGTATCGATGCGCGAGGCCAGGGCGACGGTCATCGTCCGTCCGTCCGGGAACGCAACCTCAGCGGTCATCTGCTGGCGCGGCACCAGGGCGCCGTCCAGGCCGCGGATCGTCACGCGCTCCGCCCCGGTCAATCCAAGCGAGCGCCAGCTGACGCCCGGCGAGAAGACCAGCGGCAGCACGCCCATGCCCACCAGGTTTGACCGGTGGATCCGTTCGAAGCTCTCCGCGATCACGGCCCGCACGCCGAGCAGCCGCGTTCCCTTCGCTGCCCAATCGCGAGAGGAGCCGGTGCCGTATTCCTTGCCGGCTAGGATGACGAGCGGCGTGCCCTCCGCGCGGTAGGCCATCGCGGCGTCGTAGATGAAGGCGCGACGGCTCTCGGGATACTTCATGGTCAGGCCGCCTTCGACCACGGCGCCCGCCTCGTCCTGCACCATCTGGTTCCTGATGCGGATATTGGCGAAGGTGCCGCGCATCATGACTTCATGGTTGCCGCGGCGGGTGCCGTACTGGTTGAAGTCGGCGACGCGGACCTGATGATCCTGCAGATAGCTTCCCGCCGGCGACGTCGCGCGGATCGAACCGGCGGGGGAGATGTGGTCGGTCGTGATTGAATCGCCGAACAGCGCGAGGATGCGTGCCGAGACAATGTCCTCTGTCGGCGGCGGGTCGAACGTGATCCCGTCGAAGTAAGGGGGATTGCGGACATAGGTAGAGCCGCCGTTCCAGCGATAGGTCGGCATCGCGCTCGCCTCCACCGCCTTCCAGTTGGCGTCCCCGGTCGCGACGTCGGCATAGCGCGCGCGGTAGAGATCGCTCGTAACGTGCCGGCGCATCAGTTCTTCGACCTCCGCCTGGCTCGGCCAGATGTCGCGCAGCCAGACGGGCTCGCCGTCGGTCCCGCTGCCTAGCGGTTCGGTCTCGAGGTCCACCCGCATCGAGCCGGCGAGGGCGTAGGCCACGACGAGCGGCGGGGAAGCGAGGTAGTTGGCCCGGACGTCCGGGTTCACCCGGCCTTCGAAGTTGCGGTTGCCCGACAGAATGGCCGCCGCGACCAGCTTCGCGGCATCGATCACGTCGGAGATCTCGGGATCGAGCGGACCGGAATTGCCGATGCAGGTCGCGCAGGCGAAGCCGACGAGGTTGAAGCCGAGCGTGTCGAGCGCTCCCTGCAGGCCCGAAGCTTGGAGATAGCCCGCAACGACCTGGGACCCCGGCGACAGCGACGTCTTCACCCAGGGCTTCGTCTGCAGCCCGCGCGCCACGGCGTTGCGCGCCAGCAGCCCGGCCGCCAGCATCACGCCGGGGTTCGAGGTATTGGTGCAGGAGGCGATGGCGGCGATGACCACGTCGCCATGGCCGATATCGAATGTACGGCCGGCGACGGCATGGCGCCGCGCACGTGCCGCGGCTTCCGGCACCTCCAGCGTCAGCATCGCCTCGAAGCCCGCTTTCACGGCGCCGAGCAGCACGCGGTCCTGCGGCCGCCTGGGCCCGGCCAGGGAGGGCGAGACCGTGGCGAGATCGAGCGTCACAGCCTCGGTGAAGACCGGATCCGCCGTCGCTGCGTCGCGGAACATCCCCTGCTCTCGGCAATAGGCTTCGACCAGCGCGACGCGCTCCGGCGACCGACCGGTGGTGCGGAGATAGTCGAGCGCCATCGCATCGACCGGGAAGAAGCCGCAGGTCGCGCCGTATTCCGGCGCCATGTTGGCGATCGTCGCGCGGTCGGCGACCGGCAGATCGTCGAGCCCGGCGCCGAAGAATTCCACGAACTTCCCGACGACGCCGAGCTTGCGGAGCATTTGGGTGATGGTCAGCACGAGGTCCGTCGCCGTCACCCCTGGCCGAAGACGCCCCTGCAGGCGCACGCCCACGACCTCCGGCACCAGCATCGACATAGGCTGCCCAAGCATTGCGGCCTCGGCCTCGATGCCGCCGACGCCCCAGCCCAGCACCGCGAGGGCATTCACCATGGTGGTATGGCTGTCCGTGCCGACGACGGTGTCGGGATAGGCCCAAGGGGCGCCGTCGCCGACATCGCCGATCCAGACGGTCTGAGACAGGTATTCAAGGTTGACCTGATGGCAGATGCCCGCGCCCGGCGGCACGACGCTCAGGTTGCGGAAGGCCTGTTGGCCCCATTTGAGCAGCTCGTACCGCTCCCCGTTCCGCGCGTATTCCAGTGCGACATTGTCGGCCAGGGCGCGGGGCGTGCCGTAGTGGTCCACGACCAGCGAATGGTCGCAGACCAGGTCCACCGGGACGAGCGGATTGATGCGCGCGGGATCGCCGCCGAGACGGAGCATCGCGTCCCGCATCGCGGCCAGGTCCACCAGCGCCGGCACGCCGGTGAAGTCCTGCATCAGCACCCGCGCCGGACGGAAGGCGATCTCCCGCCCTGCCTTCCCGCGGTCCAGCTGCCAGTCCGCCACCGCCATGATGTCGGCGCGGGTGACGCTGCGGCCGTCCTCGTGACGGATGAGGTTCTCGAGCAGTACCTTGAGTGAGACGGGCAAGCGCGAGACGCCGGCCAGCCCGTTGCGCTCCGCCTCGGCGAGCGAGGCGATTCGGAAGTCGCGCTCGCCGATCCGCAGCCTACGCATGGCCCGGAAGCTGTCCCAGCTGCGCATGGGTGCCTCACTCCGCCGGTGTGCTGGCGGGTGCGAGCTCGGGCTCGGACATGTAGCCCTCGTTGAGCTCGCGCTGCAGCGTCACCCGGTCGCAGGCGCCTTCCCAGATCGCGACGACCACGCAGGCCACGCAGTTGCTGCAGAGGCTCGTCAGCGCGCGCGCTTCCGACATGAAGCGGTCTATACCGGCGATCAGCACCACGGCGGCGACCGGCACCGTGTTCGGCATGGCCGCAAGCGTCGCGACCAGCGCCGCGAAGCCGCTGCCCGTCACGCCCGCCGCACCCTTCGAGGTCAGCAGCATGACGAAGATCATCGAGATGATCTGCCACTGGGTCAGTTCGATATCAAGCGCCTGCGCCAGGAAGACCGAGGCGAGCGTCAGGTAGATCGCCGTGCCGTCCAGGTTGAAGGAGTAGCCGAGCGGCAGTGTGAGCCCGACGCTGCTCGGCGCGCAGCCGAGCTTCTCGAGCTTGAACAGCACGGCCGGCAGCACCGGCTCCGTCGAGGAGGTGCCGAGCACGACCAGCAATTCCTCCCGGAAGTACCGTAGCAGCTTCAGGATGTTGATGCCGTGCAACGCGGCCAGGACGGCGAGCACGACGAAGACGAAGAACATGCTCGCTAGGTAGAACGTGACGATCAGCAGGCCGAGATTGCCGATGGAAGCCAAGCCATTGCGCGCGATGATGAAGGCGATCGCGCCGAAAGCGCCTAGCGGCGCGAGCTTCATGAGGAAGCCGAAGGCCGCGAAGAGCGCGGTCGAGAAGGACTGCAGCCCGTTCAGGAAGGACGCGCCTGCGGCGCCGGCCTTGCGAAGCCCGAAACCCGTGATGATCGCGATGAACAGCACGGGCAGCACCTCGCCCTCGGCGAAGGGCGTGAAGAAGCTCGTCGGGATGATGTGCAGGAGCACATCGATGAAGTCGAGCGGCCGCGCGCTCGCGGCGTAGCGCGCGGCCTCGCGCGGGTCGATCGAGGACGGCGCGATATGCATGCCGGTGCCGGGGCGGATGCTTTCTACTGCGACCAGCCCGACGACCAGGGCGATGATGGTCAGGATGTAGAACAGGATCATCGCCTTCAGCAGGGTGCGGCCGATGCTCTGGTTGGCGCCGACCGTGGCGATCCCGATGACGATCGTGCAGAACACGACGGGCACGATCATCATCTTGACGATCTTGATGAAGGCGTCGCCGAGCGGCTTGAAGTGGATCGCAAGGTCGGGCGCGAAGTGGCCCAGCGCGGCGCCGACGATCACTCCGAACAGCACCTGAAAATACAGCTGCGCATAGAATGGCTTTTTCGGTCCATGATGGACGGCATGGCCACCGCCGCTGCTGATCGCGTGCATTCTCCACTCCCCGTGTCCCGGCGTTTTGCGCCGATGTCGTGCGACGCGGCTTCCCACAGCCGCGGATGGCAGCGTCCCTGCTCAGGCCGCGTCGCGCAAGGAGCCGGCGGGCTGCAGGTCGGAACGGCGGACGAGCACGCTCCCTTCGAAGAGGCGGCGGGCCGTGCGCAGGATGTAGGCCGCGGGCTCCGGGCTGTCCGGCCGCCGGGCCAGGCGGACCTGGAGCTTGCCCGAAGGATGCTCTAGCGCCAGGTCGACGGGCAGCGCCCCGGGCTGCACCATGCCGTTGGCGAGCGTGCCTGGCGTGACGGCCGCGGTCGCCACCGCGACCGAGCCAGTGATCGCGAGCGCGGTGTGGCATTGATGCGGCATGAAGTAGCGTGTCGCGAGATCGCCGCCCGCGGCGGCCGGCGCCAGCAGCACCGGCTTCGGAATCACGCGGTCTGCCGCATCGAGGATGCCCATCATCACGCCAGCCTCGATGCGGATGGCTTCGAGCCGCGCCATGAAGGCCCGGTCCGCGGCGTAATCGGCCGGTCGTTCAAGACCGGTCTTGCCGAGGTCGGCAGCACGGATCAGCACGACAGGCATCGCGGCGTCGACGCATGACACCTCGACACCCTGCACGATGTCCACCGGCCGGCCGGTCGGCAGCAGGCTGCCGGTCTTCGACCCGGCGGCGCCGATGAAGGCGAGGTGGATCGGCGCGGCCGTCCCGGGGACGCCATCGATCGCGGCGTCGCCCTCATAGCTGACGACGCCGCCGGGCGTGCAGATCTTCGCCTCGATCACACGGTTCGTGTTGACGTTGAAGATGCGCAGCGTGGTGACTTCGGGCGTGGCCTTGATGAGCCCCGCCTCGATCGCGAAGGGGCCGACCCCAGCCAGCATGTTGCCGCAATTCGGCGAGGTGTCGACGATCCGCTCCTCGACCTTCACCTGGGCGAAGAGGTAGTCCACGTCGGCGTCGGGACGCGAGGACGGCCCGACGATGGCGACCTTGCTGGTCACGGGATGACCGCCGCCGATGCCGTCGATCTCCAGCGGATGGCCAGACCCCATCGCGGTCAACAGCACCCGGTCGCGGTACGCCAAGTCACGCGGCAAATCAGAGGCAAGAAAATAGGGGCCCTTCGACGTGCCGCCGCGCATCAATACACAAGGGATGCTTACAAGATCGGACACGAATCCTCCTCGCCGAGCGTTTACGCTCGGGCGGCACTCGGCTGGATTTCTAGGGTGAACGCTATTTCGGGCGTCTTGAATTGTCCAATGCAAAGAATCGGGCTAACGATGCTCGATGCGCATCAACTTCGAGATCCTGGACATCCGCGCCTTCCTCGCCGTCTACGATCTGCGCAACTTCCACGTCGCCGCAGAGGCTGTCGGGCTCTCCCAATCCGCGCTCTCGCGCCGCATCCAGGCGCTTGAGGAGATGCTGGGCGCGCCGCTGCTTGAGCGGTCGAAGCGCAGCGTCGCGCCGACCACGGTCGGGCGCGAGCTAGAGCCCGTGCTGCGGCGGACGATCACCGAACTGGAATCGTCGATTCTTGCAAGCAGCGATCTCGGCGCGAAGCAGCACGGGCAGATCAAGATCGCCTCGATCCCGACCGCCGCGATCCGCTTCCTGCCTTGTATCATCGAGCAGTTCAGCGCGCATTATCCGAACATCCGCTTCCGCATCCTCGACCTCTCCTCGAACGAAGGACTAGAGAGCATCGTCCGGTGCGAGGTCGATTTCGGCATCAACATCATTGGCAGCGCGCATCCGGACATCCTGAACACGCCGCTTCTCGACGATCCCTTTATGCTGGCCTGCCGGGACGATCACCGCCTGGCGCAGCAGACCTCGGTGAAGTGGCATGAGCTCGACGAGCTGCGCCTGATCGGCATCAGCCGGGAGAGCGGAAACCGCGTCGTGCTGGAGAATGCGCTGGCCCACCACAAGATCAGCCTGCGTTGGTTCTACGAGGTGAACCACGTCTCTACGGCGATTGGTCTGATCGAGGCAGGGCTAGGCGCCTCGGTCCTGCCGGCCCTGGCCATGCCCGAGGAGAGCCATCCCCGCTTGAGGCTGGTTCCGATCGTCTCTCCGGAGATCACGCGCACCATCGGCCTGCTCCAGCGGCGCGGCGGGCACCTCGCACCCGCGGCGCGGCTCTTCCGGGATGAGCTGCTGCGCGGCTGGGGACCAGAACGGAAGCGCTGACTGGTCGACCGCCCAGCAGCACGTTACGCGCCGCGCTGCGCGCGGCCGCTCGACCGCTAGCGTCTGCGCAAACGGTGCCCGGACTGGCGATTTGGCTGGCTTGAAGGGTCCTCAGGGGATGCTGCGAAGCTGCATGCCCACGCAGCCAGGCGACATTGGCATGGGTGCTGAGGGTCTGCTCCCCGCCCACTACTGCGGTAGCCGGATCCGCCAGAGGGCTACAGCAAAGTCCGAGCGAGCCCGTGTGAAGACGCGGCAGATGGTACGGTGAGGTGCTACTGATCGGGGTGGATCGGGATGAAGCGCCTTGTTGGGGCGTCAGACCGTCAGCAGGTGACGCTGCTCCCCGACTGCGCTGTGCCAGCGCGTCGAAATCGGTCGCTGGCTGTCGGGCGAACGTCATCCCCGCGAGCAGCCGCCCGACCCCGAGGAGAAGGGCTGACCTACTGCACCACAACCGTGCCCTGCATGTGCGGGTGCAGCGAGCAGAAGTAGCGGTAGGTGCCGGGCCGCGCGAAGGTGAAGGCGAAATGGTCCTCGGTGTCGAGCACCTCCGACCGCAACTCTCGCGAATCCTGGTCGCCATGAATGGTGTGCGGGATGTCGTCGCGGTTGGTCCAGACGACGCGCGTGCCGGCCGCCACCGTCAGCATCGGCGGATCGAAGGTGAAGTTGTCGATGGCGACCGTCGCGTCGCCGGCTGCGACGGCCGCCGCAGCCGAAGCCGCCGCCGCATGCTCCTTGTGCGGGCCGCGATGCGCGAGAGCGGGCAGCGCGAGCGCGCAGCCCAGCAGCACGGCAAGGCCGCGCCGCGACGCCGAAAAGGACATAGGATGATCTCCTTGGCAGGGGCGCTCAGGCGCCGAGCGGGGTGTCGACGGTTGCGAGGCGCTGCTGCCCCTGCACCGCACGCACCGACGTCACGCCGAGTGTCGAGCGCAGCCGGCCGGGCGGCAGATCGCGGATGGGGCCCGGGCTCGGGCCACCAGGCGGATGCTGCGGGAAGGCAGTGGACATCGCGGTATGGAAGGCGACGTTTCCCTCGACCTTCTGCATAACCTGGTGGATGTGACCGTTCAGCACGGTCACCGATCCGAAGCGGCGGAGATAGGAAAGCGCCTGCTCGGAGTCCTCGGTGCCCCAGCCCCAGTCGCGATAGACGGTCCAGAGCGGGATATGCGCGAAGACGACGATCGGCTGGCTCGCCGGGCGGCCCTGCAGGTCGTCCTCCAGCCATTCGAGCTGCGTCTCGCCGAGCCGCCCGAGGCCGCCGGCGCGCAGGTCGCTCACGTTGTTGAGGCCGATGAAGTGCACGCCGTGCTGGTCGAAGCTGTACCAGCCACCCTCGCGTGCGCCGCGCGTGAAGCGCTCGAAGAAGGGCCTGCCGTTCTCCACCAGCACGTCGTGCTCGCCGGGAACGTAGTGCGCATCGAGGCCCGTGCCGCGCACCAGCATCTCCGCCACGTCGAACTCGGCGGGGCGGGAGAGATGGCTGACGTCGCCGGTGTGAATCAGCAGCTCGGCCGAGCCGTGCCGCGCGCGCACCTGCGCGGTGGCTTCCTCCAGCGTCGTGGCGGGATCGGTGTTCGGCGGGTTGGCGAAGCCGATATGGCTGTCACTGATCTGAACGAAGGAGAAGTCGCCCGTCGCGCGCGCCTCCTCCGCCTGCGCGCTGCCGAGCATCGATGAGCGCGGCACGCCGCCCACGAATGTCCAGAGCATGCCGGAGCCTGCCCAGAGCATGCATGTCAGTGCCTCGCGACGGTTGGGGTGATCGGGGTTGTCCATGTCGTCCTCCGCGGTCCTGTCCGCAGGCAAGGAGACGGCACGGAGCGGCGCTTTATTCGGCGCCCGCCGCGGAGCAGGGCACCCTGCTGGCCCGCATGGTCGGGGTGTTCACGCGGGGTTGACCATCGGGCCGCCTCGCGCACCCGGCGCGGGCAGCCTTTCTGTGCGCGCTGGCGGGAATAACGCGTGGCCGCGGAGGGTCGTGGCGACGAGGAAGGATCGTGGGGACCATCATGGCGGGCACAGCGCCGACACGGCGGGATGCGCGATTGCGCGGCGCGCCTCCGATGCATGATGACCCAGAGCGCGACGCGGTGAGCGGCGGCCTCGACGCCGCGCAGGCCGAGCGCTTTCGCGCGGTCGCGATGCCGCAGCTCGACGCGGCCTACAACCTCGCGCGCTACCTGCTCCGCGATCCCTTCGCGGCGGAGGATGTCGTCCAGGACGCCTGCGTCCGCGCACTCCGCGGCTTCGCGACCTTCCGCGGCGGCGATGCGCGCGCCTGGGTCCTGCAGATCGTGCGCAACCGCTGCCGCGACTGGGCCGAAGAGCGCCGCCGCGACCGCACTGTGCCGATCGCGCCGATCGAGGGCGCGGATGGCAAAAAGGCTGAGCCCGACTTCGCCGACCCCGAGGCACCGTCACCCGAGCAGGCGCTGGCTGATGCCGACGAGGCCGCGGCCGTGCAGGCCGTCGTCGCGGGGCTGCCGCAGCCCTTCCGGGAGGCCCTCGTCCTGCGGGAGCTCGAGGAGATGTCCTATCGCGAGATCGCCGAGATAACCGGCGCGCCGATCGGCACCGTCATGTCCCGCCTGGCGCGGGCGCGCGAGCTTTTCGGCGCGGCTTGGCGACGCACGGCCGGCCTGGGGAGGCAAGCATGAGCGACACACGGGAAGCGCCCCGCTGCGCCGCGATGGAGCCGCTGCTGCACGCGCTGGCCGATGGCGAGTTGGACGCAGCGAATGTGCTGCGGTGCGAGGCGCATCTGCGCAACTGCCCGCACTGCGCCGCCGCCTTCGCGGGCGCGCTGGCGACACGCGACGCGCTCCGGCAGGAGGGCGTGCGGCATGCCGCGCCGGCGGCGCTGCGCGCGCGCATCCTCGATGCGGTGGACGCCGCCGCGGCGGGGACGGCAGCCGTGGGCCAGGGCCCGCGCGGCCGCGCCGGCATCGCGCCGGGCTTGGCCACCTGGCGCGGATGGTGGAACGCATGGCGCCTGCCGGCTCTCACGCTCGGGACCGGACTTGCCGCCGCGGCGCTCCTCGTTGCGCCGGCGCTGCGCCAGCCCGACGGCATGACCACCGACATCCGGCGCGATGTGGTGGACGGGCATGTCCGCTCGCTACTCATCGCGGGGCGGCTGACGGATGTCGACTCCTCCGACCGGCACACCGTCAAGCCCTGGTTCGCGGGCCGGCTCGATTTCTCGCCGCCGGTGCCCGACATCGCCGATGCCGGCTTCCCGCTCACCGGCGGCAGGCTCGACTATTTCGAGGGCCGCAGCGTCGCCGCGCTGGTCTATCGGCGACGCGCACATGTCATCAATGTCTTCGTCTGGCCCGACCGCGCCGGCGCCGGCCCGACCGTGCCACAGGCGGTGGGACCGGACAGCGCGCGCGACGGCGGCCATGTGGTGGTGCGCTGGCGGGAAGGGAGCATGGTCTTTTGGGCCGTGTCCGACCTCAACGCCGCCGAGCTGACGGATTTCGCGCGGATGTTCATCACGCGTGCCGCCGAGGCGCGACCCTCGTGACCCCCACGCCGGTGCTGCGGACAGCGGTCTTGAACCACCGTCGCGGCTGAGCAGCTTCGACAGCAAGGAGGGCCTGACAGCGCAGGACGTTGGCGCGCTCGCTCTCATTGGCTTCGTCCCCAATTGCGCGCCGGCACAAGCGCACCGCGCTCTGCGACGAGACGCATGTCGGCCGCGCTCCAGACGGGCGAGAGTCTGCTGTCCGCCCTTCCGCGACATAGGCGCACGCGTCGTTGAGACCGCTTAGGCGACGTGCTGCCCGGATGTAGCCCCGCTCTCAGACGGCAAGTGCGTCCTCGCGGAAGCGGATCTGGCGGCGCGAGGGGCTGAAGGTGCCGCGGCGGCAGCCGAAGCGGGGCAGGCTCTGGCTCGCGGACGGCTCGTGTGTGAGGCTGCGGCCGGAGCACGCCAACCATGTTTGGGCTTACGACTTCGTCGAGGACCGGACGCGGGAGGGTCTGAAGTTCAGGATGCTGTGCGTGGTGGACGAGTACACGCGCGAGGCGCTGGCGATCCGCGTCGCGCGGAAGCTCACCTCGTCGGACGTGATCGACACCCTGGCCGACCTGTTCCTGACGCGCGGTACGCCGGCGCACATTCGCTCGGACCAGGGGCCCGAGTTCGTGGCCGAGGCGGTGAAGTGCTGGATCGCCGGCGTCGGGGCGAAGACGGCCTACATCGAGAAGGCGAGCCCGTGGGAGAACGGGTACGTCGAGAGCTTCAACGGCAAGCTGCGGGACGAACTGCTGAACGGGGAGGTGGTCAACACGCTCCGCGAGGCGCAGGTGCTCATCGAGGGCTGGCGGCGACACTACAACCGGATCCGGCCGCACTTGTCACTCGGGTACCGCCCGCCCGCCCCGGAGACGGTGCCACTGGCCAGGTCGCAGATCAGCTCAGGAGCAGGCTCGGCTGCGATGGCCCACTAAAACTCCACAAGGTCCACTCGATGGGGGCTGGTCACGGCGCCCATGCCGGTTTTCTGGGATGTGACGAAGAAAGCGTGATGCCTCCGCGGTCCTGAACAGGTCAAGAGGAGAACGGATCCAAGTCATCCGCGGTAGGAAAATGGGGGGGGCACGTCAATGGCCGGCCGTCATCCGCCGAGGCGTTGCGGTGTGGGGTGTCGAGGATCCCGCGTGGTGCGCTGAGCGCGCCAGGGTTGGGACGGAGGGCATGTGCGAGCCGGCACCGCCGGGCAGGGACGATTAAGGCCGATTGGGAGATGGGCAACGCAACAAAGGGCGCTCCGCCAGAGATGGCGGGGCGCCCTTAGTGCGTCGCTGGCTCAACTCGCTTCCCCGCCCGCCCGGCGCGCGCCTGCGCCTGAAGCCGGTTCCACTCGGCCGTGAACTCGGCGACGAACGCGGCCATCAGCTCGGGCCGCATCAGCTCGCTGCCGAGCGCCACCAGCACCCGCACCTCGAGCGGCCCGCGGCGGACCCGTGCGCGGTTGCTGCAGGGGCCCCGGCAGGCGAGGTAGTCGCGCCCGATCGCCACGTAGCTGGCCCCGCAGCCTCCACCACCGCTTGGCGACGGGCTCCCAGCGGGACGCAGGGACGAGCTTCGCTGACCGCCGATCGGAACCGAGGCGGCTGGATGGGTGCTTGCACCGGTGCGTGCTCCACAGACGCGCCCACCTTCGCAGGGCGGGATCGCGGCGCCATTCGCTGCCGAGCTGGAGACTGGATGCGGGAGCGGACGACAGGACGGTCAAGCTGCAACCGCCTCGCCAAAATAGGCCCGCTCCAGCCGGTGGTGCAGGCTAGGCTCGTCGGCCCTGGCCTCCAGCACCACGCGCCCCTGTGCCATGGCATAGACCCGGTCCGAAACGGCCAGTGCCTTGTCGATCAACTGCTCCACGAGCAGTACGGCAGTGCCGGCCGTGCGCAACTCTGAAACGACGCCGAGCACGCGGCCGACCAGCACCGGCGACAAGCCCGCGGACGGCTCGTCGAGTAGCAGCAGCCGCGGGCGCCGGACGAGCCCCTGCGCGACGGCCAGCATCTGCTGCTGCCCGCCGCTCAGCGCGCCGCCGCGGTCGTGCCGCTTGGCGGCGATCTCGGGGAAGACGGCGAGCGCTTCCTCAATGCGCGCGGCGCGTTCAGCGCGCGGCAGGTCGTAGGCGGCCAGCAGCAGGTTGTCGGTGACGCTGAGCTGCGTGAAGACGCGGTGGCCTTCCACCACATGCACGAGGCCCGCGCGCGCCGAACCCCGAGGGCCTGCCCCCTGCATGTCCCGGCCATCGAAGCGGACGCTGCCGCCCGTCCAGGGCAGCAGGCCGGTGATGGCGCGCAGCAGCGTCGTCTTGCCAGCGCCGTTCGGGCCGAGCAGCGACACCACCTCGCCGGCCTCGATCCGCAGGTCCACGCCGTGCAGCACGGCGATCTTGCCGTAGCCGGCCTCGATCCCCCGCACATCGAGCAGCGCTTCAGGAGCCGAGATATGCACTGACCACCTCCGGATGCGCGCGGATCTCGGCCGGCGTCCCGGCGGCCAGCTCGCGGCCCAGATTCAGCACGGTGACCTGGTCGCAGATCTCGAAGATCAGCTCGGCGTGGTGCTCCACCAGCAGCACGCCGGTGCCCTGGCGGCTGATCGCGCGGATCAGGGCGCCGAGGCTGCGGATCTCCTCCGCCGACAGGCCGGCGGCAGGTTCATCGAGCAGCAGGAAACGCGGCCGCAGCATTAGCGCCCGCGCGATCTCGAGGAAGCGCAACTCGCTGTGCTGCAGGCGGTCGGCGCGCACATCGGCAAGCCCACCGAGGCCGACGCACCGCAGCGCGAGCAGCCCGTCTCGCCGCAGCATCGCCTCGTCCTGGCGATGACGCGGCAGCGCAAGCAGCGATTCCACGAAGCTCCCGCGGCCGCGGATGGCGCCGCCCACCATAGCGTTCTGCAGCACCGATGCCTCCCCGATCATGCGCGGGGTCTGGAAGGTGCGTGCGATGCCCGATGCGGCGCGCGTCTGCGGCGCGCCGGCGGGCAATGGTGCGCCGTCCAGCGTCACGCTGCCCGTCTCCGGCCGGTAGAAGCCGCAGATCACATTGAGCGTGGTAGTCTTGCCCGATCCGTTCGGGCCGATCAGGCCATGCACCGCGCCGGGCTCGATCGTCAGGTCGAGGCCGTCGACGGCGCGGACGCCGCCGAAGCTCAGCACCACGTCCTTGAGCCTGATCGGCTCCGGCGCCGGGCGTTCGCCGAGGATCTCGGGCAGCAATTCGGGCCGCGGGAGGATGGTGCGGTCGGCCTCGATGCGGCGGCGGCTGCGGAAATCCAGCAGCGCCGCGATGCCGCCCGGCACCGCCAGCACGATCACCAGCAGCAGGGCCGCGTAGAGGAAGGTGGACCAGGCGACGAGCGGGGCCGCGAATTCCGGCAGCCAGGTCAGCACGATGGTGGCGATCAGCGGGCCGAGGATGGACCCGCGGCCACCGATCAGGATGGCGATGAAGAACAGCACCGAGAGGTCGAAGGTGAAGGCTTCGGGGCTAATGTAGGATTGCAGAGTGGCGAACAGCCCACCGGCGATCCCCGCCATGGCGCCGGCGAACAGGAAGACGGAACCCAGCAGCAGCGGCTTGGAGATGCCGGCCGCTTCCGCTGCCACCTCGGCGTCGCGGATCGCCACCAGGGAACGGCCGAAGCGGCTATGCGCCACATTGGCCGTGATCCAGGTGCAGAAGGCCGCAAGCCCGAGACAGAACAGATAGAGGCCCAGGATGTCGTCGAACGGCGCGGGCAGCACCGGCCCGCTGATGCCGATGCCCCCGCCCGTCACGCTCTGCCAGGCCAGTGCCACCTGCGTCACGATGGTGGCGAAGCCGAGCGTGGTCATGGCGAAATAGAAGGTCCGCAGCCGCAGCGCCGGAAGGCCGACGATGAAGCCGAAGACGCCGCCGACCAGCGCTGCCACGCAGAGCGCCGGGAACACGGGCACGGGCGGCAGCACCTCGCCGGCCACCAGCACGCTGGTGGTGTAGGCGCCAAGCGTGAGCATCGCGACCCAGCCGATCGCCAGCTGCCCGGCGAAGCCAACCACGAGGTTCAGCGCCGAGACCAGCACCCAGTAGATCGCCGCGCGCGTCGCGATCAGCGTCCAGTAGTCGTTGCTCACCATGGGCAGGACCAGCGCCATGGCGAAGATCGCGACGAAGGGCAGCACGTGCCGCCACAGGCCGGGCGTCGCGTCGGAAGCCGGGGCCCGCGCGGCCATGCTCGAGGACGCGCTCATACGCGGCGCTGGGCCGGGGCGCCGAACAGCCCCTGCGGTGCGATGAGCAGCACGACGATGAAGACGCTGAAGACGGCGACGGAGGCGAAGACGCCGCCGAAGGTGAAGTTGGCCGCCTGCTGGAACACGCCGAGCGCCAGCCCGCCGATGATCGCACCGCGGTTGTTGCCGAGCCCGCCGAGCGCCACCGGCACGAAGCCGTAGAAGTTGAGCATCGCGCCATTCGCGAAGAAGGCCAGGAACAGCTGGCCGGAGGCGAAGCCGGCGAGGCCGCCGATGACCCCGGCCAGCGCGTAGCTCGCCATCCGCAGGTTGCGCTCTGGCAGACCCAGCGCCCGGGCGGCGAAATTGTCCTCCGCGATGGCGAGGAAGGCACGGCCGATCAGGGTCCGGCGATAGAGGAATTCGAGCCCCACCACTGTCGCCGCGCAGGCCAGGATCGGCAGCCAGAACTTCTCGTCCGTCGCGCCGCCGCCCTGGAAGCCGAACAGGGTCGGGAAGGGCTGTGGTTCGGTGCTCCATTCGATGGCGGTGAATTGCTGGATCATCAGCGCAAGCGCCAACGTGGACAGCACATAGAGGTGCTGCTCGAGGCTTTTCAGCACCGGACGCACCGCGATGATCTCGGTCAGCACGCCCACCGCCGCGCATGCCGCGAGCGTCAGCGGGAAGCCGAGGATCGCCGGCAGCCCGAGTACGCCGATCAGCGCGGCGCCGATCACCCCACCGAGCATGCCAAGCTGCCCGGCGGTGAAGCTCATGACGCGCGAGGCCGAGAACATGACGTTGTAGGTCACGCCGATCATCGCATAGACGGCGCCGACCGCGAGCCCGGACATCAGGATGGCAGGCAACATGGCCGCGCGCCGCCCTTCGTTCAGGTGTAGCCGGGCGCCAGGCGATAGGCGCCCTGGCGCAGCGAATTCGCTTCCGACATCACCAGGTCACCCTGCGGCAGCCCGTTGTGGTTCTCCACGGACCAGGTGTAGCTGGCATAGAGACCCGGGTAGCTTCGCACACTGTTCCAGAAGCCGATGATCGCGGCCGGATCGGTGCCGCCCGATTCCTGCACGGCCTTGGCGATGATGTTGATGGCATCGACGCCCGCGGCCACCCACCAGAGCGTGGTGTCCTCCAGGTTGATCCTGCCGCGCACGCCATCGACGAAGGCCTGCACATGCGCGGGCAGCTTGCCGTCGGCGCCGTAGCTGCAGTTCTTGAAGCCGAGAATGTAGGTCTTCTGCCAGTTCTCCGGCTTCGCGATGAGCTGGCCGACCTCGCCGGAGCCCATCGCGGGGTGGCCGATCAACGGCACGTCCCAGCCCAGGTTGGCGCGCGTGTTCATGATGCGGGAGATCAGCCCGGGCGAGACGGTCCAGATCGCGATCGACTGCGCGCCGGCGTTGCGCATCCGCAGCATGTCGGGCGTCAGGTCCGGCTGCGTCGCGTCGATGGTGCCGCGATAGACGACCTCTGCATCGCGCCGGAGGAAGCTGGCGGAGGAACTGTTGACGGTGGTGGTGCCGTAGCCCGTGGTGTCGCCGATCACCGCGAAGCGCTTCAGCTTCAGGATATCGACGCCATAGGCGCTGACGGCGTCGTCGATCTGGCTGTTGGAGGGCGCCATGCGGAAGGCGTTCGGGAAGCGCACGGGATCAATCAGCGTATCGACGAAGCACGGGTGGATGTTCGGTATGCGCGGGCGCGCCATGATCGGCGTGACGGCGAGGGATTCGCCGGAATTGGTCGGCCCCCAAATGGCGTGGACGCGGGCGCGGCTGATCATCTCCTGCGCGGCGTTCACCGCCTTGGTGGGGTCGCCCTGGGTATCGCGCACCACCAGCTCGAGTTGCCGTCCGCGCACGCCGCCGGCGCCGTTGAGGGTCTCGACGGCGTGCTTCACGCCGCGGTCGAAGCCGATCGCGGGGGCGGAGCTCGGCCCGGTCAGGGCGGCGAGCCAGCCGATGCGGATCGGCTCGCTCTGCGCAAGCGCCGGCGCTGCCAGACCAATGCCCGATGCGGCGGCGAGGCCGGCGCCACCGAGCGTGAGACCGCGGCGTGTGATGGTCATCTCTGCTTCCTCCTGTGCTTTCGCGTGCCCGGTGCCAGGCTATTGGCTCTGCAGGTGTCGGATACGATCCCGGTCGAAGGTGAAGCCCCAGCCGGGACGTTCGGGCACGAGCGCGTGGCCGTCCGCGAACTCCAGCGCTTCGGCGTAGAGCAGCGAGAACCACGGCATGTATTCGAGGTAGCTGGCGTTCGAGAGCGCGCCGAGGACCTGGATGCTGGTCTCGGGGAAGAGGTGGCTTGAGACCGCGACATCGTGGCTTTCGGCCATGTGGCCGACGCGCATGAACTCGGTCACGCCGCCGACGCGCTGCAGATCCGGCATCAGGATATCGGCGGAGCGCAGTTCCAGCATGCGGCGGAAGCCGTAGCGCGTGTATTCCGTCTCGCCGCTTGCGATTGGCGTGTCGAGCGCGGAAGCGACGCGCGCCAGGCCGTCCAGGTCCCAGGCAGGCAGCGGTTCCTCGAACCAGGTGAGCTGGAATTCCTCGAGCATGCGGCCGAGGCGGATCGCCTGCGCCTCCGTCTGGCCCTGGTTCGCATCGGCCATCAGCGCGACATGCGGGCCGATGGCATCGCGCACCGCACGCACCCGTGTGGCATCTTCCGCCGGGTCGGGCTTGCCGAGCCGCATCTTCATCGCCAGGAAGCCCTGGTCGAGGAAGCTCCGCGCTTCCGCCACCAGCTCGTCGACCGATCGCGACAGCCAGAGCCCGCCGCTGTGATAGGCCGGCACGCGGTCCTGCGCGCCGCCGAGCAGGCGGTACAGCGGCAGCCCAGCGGCCTTGCCGAGCGCATCCCACAGCGCGCCGTCGATCGCCGAGATGCCGACCACCGGCACGCCCTTGTGGCCGAGGAAGTTGATGTCCTTCCAGGCGCGCGCCCAGAAGCCGGCTATGTGCCCGGCGTCGCGGCCGATAACGACATCCGCCAGGTCGTCCACCATCTGGCGCAGCACCTTGGTGCGGCGGTCGTTGAGGGTGAAGATCAGGTTCTCCCCGGTGATGCCCGCATCGGTGCGCAGCGTCACGAGGATGCAGCCGAAGCGCGCGATCTGGCCGAGCGCGCTGCCGATCGGCTGCGGCAGCTGCACGACGACGGGCGTGGTCTCGACGGCAGTGACCTTCATGCGGGGCGCCTTGCTTCGATGCGGGTGGGCTCTGACTTCGCGTAGCGCCGCAGGATCGCAGGATCGGGGTCGCAGCCGAGGCCAGGGGCGGCCGGCACCGCGACCTTGCCGTCCCGCACGCGCACCCAAGGATCGAAGGGATTGGCCTCCATCTCGAGCCAGAGCACCTCGATCAGCGGGCGCTCCACCTGCGCCGCGGCGATGTGCACCGTGGCGACGAAACCGGGGCCGAAATAGGGGCAATGCGGCACCACTTCGACCCCATGCGCCCGGGCGACCGCGATGACCTGCAGCACCTCGCCGATGCCGCCGATCTTGGTGACGCTGGGCTGGGCGATGTCGATGGCGCCGGCCTCCATCAGGGCGCGGAAGCCGAACACGCCGGCGGTGTTCTCGCCCGCGGTCAGCGGGATGCCGAACCGGCGAAGGCTGGCGAGGCCGTTAGAATCCTCGGGTGGCCAGACCGGCTCCTCGAGCCAGGTGAGCCCGTCCTGCGCGAGACTCGCCGCCATGTCGCGCGCGACCGGCGGCGTCCAGGCGCAGTTGACGTCGAGCATGATCGCCGCGTCCGGGGCCGCCGCCTTGGCGGCCAGCACGGCATCCCGCGTCACCTCGTGCAGCTTGATGTGGCGATAGCCCTGCGCGCGCGCATCGGCGGTGTTGCGCGCGACGAGCTCGAGGTCGCCGCCATAGGAGAGCAGGCTGGCATAGGCGTTCAACCCCTCCGCCCGCGGAGCGCTGCCGCCGAGCAGGCGCCAGAGCGGCTGGCCGCAGCGCTTGCCGAGCAAGTCCCACAAGGCGATCTCGATGCCGGAAAAGGCATAGACGAAGGGCCCGTTGCGCCCGAGCAGATGCACCCCGTGCAGCACCTGGCGCGTGATCGCATTGATGTCGCGCGCGTCGCGGCCGACCACCTGCGGTGCCACGATGGTGTCGAGCGCCGCCTTCGTCGCGGGGATCGCCGCGTGGCCGAAGGCCTCGCCCCAGCCGACCAGCCCATCCTCGGTTTCCACCCGGACGAGCAGGATCTCGAGCCGATCCCAGGGCTGCCCTGCGAACAGCGGATGCGGGCCACCCATCGAGAATGGCACGGATACGACGGAGCTTTCGATGGCCGTGATCAGCATGGACGCCCACTGCCCTGGATCCGCCTTCTGTCCGGGCGGGATGACGACACCCTGGAACTCTGGCAAAATCAGATCAACCCCCATTTGACCACATGGATGTAAGTTGAGCTGATGAAGCTGAGCTTCCGACAATTGGAGGTGATACGCGCGGTGGCGCTGCATGGGTCGGTCACCGCCGCGGCGACCGACCTCGGCGTGTCGCAGCCTGCGGTCAGCATGATGCTGCGCGAATGCGCGACCAGCGCCGGCTTCCCGCTGTTCCTCCGCGGCCAGGGCCGGCTGCAGCCGACAGCGGAGCTGCGCGTCTTCCTCGACGAGATGCACCGCGTGTTCAAAGGCCTGGAACGCATCGATCGCCTGGTGGGCGACATCCGCGACGCGAGCGTCGGCTCCGTCGTCGTTGCGGCGACGCCGACGCTGGCGGACAACCTGCTGCCGGTTGCGGTTGCGGCCTTCCGGCGTGCGCGGCCGCGCATCCAGATCACGGTGCAGACCATGGACAACCTCTCCGCGGTGGAGGCGGTCACCCAGGGCGGCGTCGATTTCGGCCTCGTGCTGACGCCCATCGCGGAAACCGATGCACGGCTGGTGCCGCTCTGCGCGGGCGAACTGGTCTGTGTCGTACCGATCGACCATCCATTGACGAGGTTGGCGACGGTCGGTCCGCAGGACATCGCGCCCTACCCGCTGATCTCCTTCAGCCGCAGCCTGCCGCTCGGCCATCTGGTGGAGCAGAATTTCCGGGAAGCCGGAGTGCCGAGACGGATCGCTCTCGAGGTCAATCAGTCATCGACCGCGCTGGCGCTGGTGCGCGCTGGGGCGGGCATCGCCTGGATCGACCCGTTCCTGCTGCTGGACGATCGCGACCACGGGGTCGCCCGGCTGCGCGTTGCGCCGCGTTCGATGGTGACAGCGCAGGCGCTGGTGCCGAGCCAGGGCACGCTGTCGCGCCCGGCGCTGATGCTATTGGCCGCGATCCGCCGGCAGGGCAGCGCAATGCCGGGCGTCAGCAGCCTGGTAACGCGTGGCCAAGGCCTGCCGCAGGGGCTCGAGAGTCCGGAGTGCTAGACTCCACCACCGCGAAACCCGTCACCCCCTGAGCACCGTTCGGCATAAGCCGATGCGTGTCCCCGCATCTGGAATTCCCGCAGTAATCAGAGCACTCCAAGAACCCCGCATCGGCCTATAGCGAACGGTGCCAACGGGCGCAGTGCGGCCGCCGTCGACTCGAACTAGACTCAGGATTTGACGGGCAGGCCAGTCGTCATGCTCGTGCTGCATGGGCTCGCCGGCCTCTGCATCGTTGGTCGGGGCCATCCTCCAGCGCGAGACCGAGTTCCGGGTGGAGGGCGAGGGGAAAAGCTCATCGTCAAATCGCTGGCCGATGAAAACGTTCTAGCCAAAGCCGTGACCTCTTTGAACGAGTGCCTGATCAAGCAGGCGGACGACCTGGTTGTCAGCCATCGTGAGGACCAGCACGCCGCAGACTTGACCCGCCGATACCGCCGCTGGCGCACACAGACAGCGACTGCCGTATTTCCGCGTCCGCGGGGGCACCTGGCCGATAGCTGATGTCTGCCATAAGCGTGGGGCACTACACGGACCACCGCAACGTTACGACTGGTGCGATCCCGAACGACGGTCAGCGGGGGCGATACGTGTCCGGGCCATGTCGCTCGGGACAGCGCGCCGCAGCCGCACCGCCGCCGACGCTGCCCGTCGCGCCCCGTGTGGCCTACTCGGCGCGGATGCCGCGAGCGCGCACCACCTCACCCCACTGCTGGTATTCCCGCCGGAACGCTGCTGCAAACGCAGCGCGATCCCTCGACGCGGGTGTCAGGCCGAGGCTTCGGATGCGGCCCTCGACGGCAGGGTCGGCGAGCGCCTCGGGCAGCAGCGCCGCCAGCCGATCAGCGCCGGCCGACGGCACCGCGCGCGTCGCGAACAGCGCCTGCCAGCCGTCGATGTCGATGCCCGGCACGCCTGCCTCAGTCAGGGTCGACACCTCCGGCAATGCCTCCAGTCGCGTGTCGCCGATCGCCGCCAGCGCCCGCAATCGCCCCTCGCGGATCAGGGGCATCGCCGTCGAGAGGCTGACGAAGGCCATCGACACCGTGCCCGAGATGAGGTCGGGCATCAGGACGCCCTCACCCCGGTAGGACACCGGCTCGATCTGCACGCCGGCGCGCTCGTTGAACACTTCGAGCGCGAGATGCGAGAGCGTGCCCCGGCCGCTGTTGCCGGCCGACAGCGCGCCGGGCTGGGCGCGTGCGGCGGCGACCAGCCCGGCGACGTCGCGCAGCGGCGACCCTGCGCCGACCGCCAGCACGAAAGGCGCCGATGCCACGAGGCCGAGCGGGATGAAGTCGGCCAGCACATCGTAGCCCACGGGCTGGGCCTGCAGATGCGGCACGATCGTCATGCTGACGCTGCCGAACAGCAGGGTATGCCCGTCGTTGCTCTGCGCTGCCGCCTGTGTGCCGATGATGCCGCCCGCACCACCTCGGTTCTCGACGACGACCGGCTGGCCGAGCTTCGTGGCGAGGCTGTCGGCCAGCAGACGGGCCAGGAGGTCGGCGGGACCGCCGGCCGCAAAGGGCACGATGATGCGCACCGGGCGCGTCGGCCACGCCTGTGCCGAAGCCGGACGGGCGAGAGCGACAGGCGCAATCAGCAGGAGGTGTCGGCGCGAGAGCGGATGGGACATGTTGTCGTCTCCCTTAGGGCAGGTAAGCCCCCGCGGCACGCAGATGCGACTGCAACGCTGCGACATCGCAACTCGCCGGCGGTGCATTCGCCCGTGCTGCCATCGCCGCCGTGACCCCGGCGGCTTGGCCGATCGCCATCACGGTCGGCATGACGCGGGTGGAGGCGTGCGCGCGATGGGTTGCCGAGATGCCCCGCCCCGCGACCATCGCATTGGCGAGCCGAATGGGGATGAGGCTGCGCAGTGGGATCGCATAGGCGTGGTCCTCGCCAAGCTCGTCGAAGGTCAGTCCGGCGCCCTGCGCAGGGTGGACGTCAATGGGATAGGCACCCCAGGCGATGCGGTCGGGAAAGGGTATGCCGGCGCGCAACTCGGCCTCGTCCAGCACGTGCAGGCCGCGGATGCGCCGGCTCTCGCGGATGCCGATCTGCGGTGCGAAGGCGATCAGGCGCCCCGCCGCGCAGCCGGGAACCTGGCGCGCGAGAAAGCCGGCGGCGGCAAGCGATTGGCGTCGGCCTTCAACTTCCGCGGCGGAGAGCGCCAGCGGATCGGTCGCATCGAGCGCGACGCGGCCGATGTTGAACCAGGCGTCCGCGGTGCGCTCGACGCGGCTGGCGTGCAGCGCCGCGCGCGCCAGCGCACCTTCCGCGACGCCGCGGGTTGCGAGCGCCTTCAGCTCGTCGGACGGGATCGCGCTGAACACGGCGAAGTCGATTGGCCCGAAGCGGAACATGGCGGTGGCGGGCTGCATTGCCTCGCCCTCACCGAGGGACAGGAAGTCGCAGCCCGCGCGGGCGAGAAGGTCGAGGTCGCCCGAGGCATCTACCACGATGCGGGGCGAGCAGGTGACAGTGCCCGCCTTGGTCAACAGATCGACGCCGGCGATGGTGTCACCGGCGCGCTGCACGTCCAGTAGCACGGCATGGAACAGCAGGCGGACGCCGGCCTCGGTCGCGAGCCGATCGAGGACGACCTTCAGCAGTTCGGGGTCGTAGGACACCCGGTCCATGACGTGCCCCGTGGACATGGTGAAGCGCGAGTGCCCGTCGCTGGCGCCGAGGGCGACCAGCCGCTCCACGATTTCCTTCGCGATGCCGTCGACGACGCGGCGGCCGGACGCAGTCTCCCACCCCACGAACTGGCCCACAGCCGCGGCGGTCGCGGCGCCGCCGAGGAAACCCCACCGTTCGACGAGGAGGGTGTCGGCGCCGGCACGTCCGGCGGCGATCGCCGCAACGGTGCCGGCGATCCCACCCCCGACGACGAGGACGTCGGCTGTCAGGTGCATCGGGCAGCACCTCCTCCATGAGGCAGCGCTGCGGACGGTGCGACTCCCGGCCGAGGAAGGCAATTGATGACTCTCGCGCGGTGGACATCGAGGTCACCGTTCGCGCTTGCTGCTGACCTGCGATGGCGTGATGTTGACCTGATCCGGCCGGCTAGCCTCGGGCCATGCAAGCTGCTGTGGCACGAGACGCAGCCGACCTGGACGGCCGACGACGTCGTCGCCGCGAGCATGGCCCCGGTCCATCGGAACTTGCCTTCCCGTCCGGCTGAGATCATACTAGTCAGTATATGCGGCAGTGGACATGCTTGCCGTGGATGGCGCACGCGCGGTCGCTGACGGCATCGCAGCATGTCCGCCCACCGGCGGCCCACAGGGAGGACAACCATGAACACCACGGTGAGTCGGCGCACCGCCCTCGGGGCCGTCCTGCTTTCGGCCCTCACGCGACCGGGTTTCGCACAGGTTGAGGGATGGCGGCCGACCCGGCCGATCCGCATGGTCGTGCCAACCGCCGCGGCGGGGGCCAATGACGTCATGGCTCGCATCGCCGCGCAGCACCTCGCATCGCGCCTTGGCCAGCCCGTGGTGGTGGACAACAAGGCCGGCGCGGGCGGCACGATCGGCACGGTGGACGTGGTGCGCTCGCCGCCCGACGGGCACACGGTGCTGATGGGGAACATCGGTGCGCAGAGCATAGCCTATTCACTTGCGCGCAATATGCCGTACTCGCCGGACGATCTGCTGCCGGTGACCAACATGTTCATCACGCCGCATGTGCTGGTGGTGCATCCCTCGGTGCCTGCGACCACCGTCCCGGAGTTCGTCGCCCTGCTGCGCGCCAACCCCGACAAGTACAGCTACGGCACGCCGGGCATCGGGCAGTCGCCGCATCTCGCGGCGGTGTGGTTCAACCAGCTCGCCGGGACGAGCAGCGTCGCCGTGCACTACCGCGGCACGGCGCCGGCCAATACCGACCTCTATGCCGGCACCATCCACTTCGTTTTCGACCTGATCGCCAACCATGTCGAGGCGATCCGCGCCGGCCGCGTCCGCGCCCTGGCGGTGACCGGCGCCGACCGCAGCCCGCTCATGCCGGAGCTGCCGGCGATGCGCACGACAATGCCCGAATTCGCGGGCTTCACGACCGGCAGCTGGATTGGCCTTCTCGCGCCGCGCGGCACGCCGGAGGCGGCGATCCGGACGTTCAATCTCGAGATGAAGGAGCTGCTTACCGCCCCGGATACGGCGCAGCGCTTCCTCGCACTCGGCGGGCAGCCTGCCTATGGCAGGCCGGAGGAGTTCGGCGCCTTCCTGCGCCAGGAGATCGCGAAATGGGGCGAGGTCATCCGACGCGAGGGGCTGCAGGTGGACCTCACCTGACGCAGCCCGGCAGGAAGGACGCGATGCGCATCGCCGTGGTCGGCGCCGGCGCGGTCGGCGGCTACATCGGCGCGCATCTGGCGCGCGCGGGGCAGGACGTGGTCCTGGTGGATGGCTGGCCCGAGCATGTGGAGACGATGCGCCGCGACGGGCTGGGGATCGCCACCATGGAGCGCGATGGCTGCTTCACCGTGCCGGCTCGCGCGCTGCATCCCTGCGACGTGCCGCAGCTTGCGTGGGAGAAGCCGTTCGACGTGGCCTTCATCTCGGTGAAGGCCTACGACACGGAATGGGCGACGGCGCTGATCCTGCCCTACCTCGCGCCGCAGGGCTGCCTCGTCTCGGCGCAGAACAGCATCTGCGAGGATCGCATCGCCGCGCTGGCGGGCTGGCCGCGCGTGCTCGGCTGCTCGGTGGGCTTGCACTCCGCGGAACTCGTGGCGCCAGGCCAGGTGCAGCGCAACTCCGCGCGCGGCGATGCGACGCGGATCGGCATGAAGGTCGGCGAGCCGCATGGCCGCGTGACACCCCGCGCGCAGGCGGTGGCGGCGATGCTGGCGCTCTGCGACAGCGCGGCGGTGACCACGAATCTCTGGGGCGACAAGTGGTCGAAGCTGGTGATCAACGCGATGCGCAACGCCACCTGTGCGATGACCGGCCTGTCGAGCAAGGAACGCGACCGCGACGAGCCCGTGCGCCGGCTGTCCATCCGGCTCGGCAGCCAGGCCGTGCGCGTGGGGCAGGCCATGGGTCTCGCCCTGGAGCCGATGAGCGGGCTCGACGTCGGGCTGCTGGCGCGCGCGGAGGACGACCCCGCGGCGCTGAAGGAGGTGGAGGCGCAGATCATCGCGGTGAATACGACGCGCAGCGACGCCGCACGCCCCTCGATGGGGCAGGACATCCGCAAGGGACGGCGCACCGAGACCGAGGCGATCAATGGGCTTGTCGCGCGGCGCGGGGCGGAGGTCGGCGTCGACGCCTCGCTGCATGCGAGGGTGGACGCCATCATGCGCCGGATCGAGGCGGGAGAATTGCGGCCGGCGCGGGAGCATGCGCTGGGCCTGTAGGCCGCTCAGGGCTGGCCGAGGATCTTCCAGATGCCGCTGGCGGAGAGGATCGGCTTGCCTTCCGCCGTCAGCTCGCCGCGCAGGAAGATGACCGACCGTGTCCGCCGCACGACGAAGGCGCGCGCCTCGATGAACTGGCCGGGCCGTCCGGCCGCGAGGTAGTGCAGGTCGAGCTGGATCGTCGCGACGCGGCCGCCGGCGGCTTCGCGCGCGACGCGGCCGATGGTGTGGTCCATGTAGGTCGCGAGGATGCCACCATGGATCATCCCGTTCCCATTGGCCTGGCCCTCGCCGGTCTCGAAGCCGTAGGCGAAGCCGTCGCCTTCCCGGCGGTGCCAGTGGCCGAGCATGACCTTCGGCAGCGCGGGATCGTCGAAGTGCTGCCATCCTTCGGCGGCGGGATCAGAGCTCATGTCGCCTGCCTCTTCGCGTAGGGGCCGTAGGCCGGCACCGGGCCGATCGCGCGCATGTCCACCTCGACCAGCGTCGGCCCGGCGGTGGCGAGCGCGCGCGCGACGGTCTCGCCGAAGGCGTCGGCGCGATCCACGCGCCAGGCGGGCATGCCGGCCAGCGCGGCAAGGCCGAGCAGGTCCGGGTGGCGCAATTCACCGAAGTAGCGGCGGCCGTCCTGGAACGCGTCCTGGATGTGGCCGATGGCGGCGTAGATGCCGTCGTTCATCACGATGACGCAGACCTCGGCACGTTCCTGCGCCGCGGTCCAGAGCTCCGTCATGTTCATCGCGAAGCCGCCATCGCCGGCGAGCATCACGGTCTTGTGGCTCTGCGGCCCGGCGGCCAGCGCCGCGCCGATGCCGAAGGGCAGGCCCGGGCCGATCCCGGCGCCAACGGGATGGACGGAAGCGCGGGGGCCGTACACCGGCATCAGCCGGTGCGCCCAGGTCGCGCCGGCGACGGTCGCGTCGCGCACCCAGACGGCGTCGCGCGGCATGGCGCGGCGCAGCTGGGCGGGGAAATCGGCATAGGGCCCGAGGGTGCGGCGATACGCTTCGGCCGCCTCGGCGCGCGTGCGGGCAAGGTCGGCGCCGAAGCCGTCCTCGACCGCGATGCGGCCGCGGAGCCGCCGCGCCAGGCTACCGAGCACCGCGGCAGCATCGCCCGCGATGAAGTGCGCGGAAGGATAGGTACGCCCGCTGGCACGCGGATCAACGTCCACCTGCAGCAGCGTGCGCGGCAGCTTGAGCGTACCGTCCAGCGTCTCATGCCCGCGCAGCCGGGAGCCGACGACGAGCATCGCGTCCACCGTCTCGTAGAAGGCCTGGATGGCGGGCGCATCGTTGCCATGCAGCGCGCCGAAGCTGCGCGGATGGTCCTCCGGCACCGTGCCGCGGCCGTTCCAGGACGTGACGGCGCCGAAGCCGAGGTCGAGCAGCGCCAGCGCTTCCCGCCCCGCGCCCTTGGCGCCATTGCCCAGCCAGAGCATCGGGCGCTTCGCGCCGGCGAGCAGCTCCGCCGCCGCATCCAGCTCGGCTTCCGCCGGCGCGGGCGCCGGGCGGAGCGGCAGCACCAGGCGGTCGAGCGCCGCGGGCCGCGCGACGGCGGCGCGCTGGAGATCGGTCGGGATCTCGACCGTCACTGGGCCGGTGGGCGCCGAGAGGGCATCGGCCGCGGCGGCGAGCAGCGCGCCAAAGGCTTCCTCCGCCACGCGGATACGGTGGACGGACTTGCACGCCGCGGCGAGCATCTCGCCCTGCGTCGGGATGTCGTGCACCGCGCCGGTGTCGCGGCCGAGGAAGCGCGTCGCGGTCTGGCCGGTGATGTGCAGCAGCGGGGCGCCGGCGAAGCGCGCCTCCACCAGCGCCGGCACGGCATTGGCGGCGCCCGGCCCGGTGCTCGTGACCAGCACGCCGAGGCCGCCGGAGACACGGGCATAGGCATCGGCCATGTGGCCGCCGCCCATCTCGCCGCGCGCGGGGACGAAGCGGATCGCGTTGCGCCGCCCGATCGCATCCAGGATCGGGATGTTGTGGATGGAGACGATGCCGAAGGCGGTGTTGACGCCCGCCGCAGCCAGGAACTCCGCCACCAGGTCGCCGACGGTGTAGGCCATGTGAGATTCCGGCTCGCTTAGGAAGCTACTTGCTGGTATGCTCCACTCAGAAGCGGTGTGCAAGCGGCGCATGCAAAGGGGAAGGACTCCGCCATGATCGGCAGACGCGGCCTGCTTGGCGCCGGGGTTGCGCTTGGCGTCACCGGCTTGCGGAACGACGCAGCGGCGCAGGATGCGGGCTGGCCCTCGCGCCCGGTGCGGATCATCAACCCCTTCGCACCCGGCGCCTCGCATGACGTGCTGGTGCGCATCCTCGGCGAACAGCTGCAGCAGCGCCTCGGCCAGCCCTTCGTGTCGGAGAACCGCACGGGCGCGGGCGGCAGCATCGGGTCGGAGGTGGCGGCGCGGTCCGCGCCCGACGGCTACTCCATCTACGCCGCGACCATCGGCACGCTGACGATCAACGAGCATCTCTATGCGCGCCTTCCCTATGACCCGGGCCGGGACTTCGTGCCTTCGACGCTGATCTGGGAAGGTGCCAACTGCCTGTTCGTCTCGGCCGAGAAGAACCCGGCGCGCACGCTGCCGGAGTTCATCGCCTGGGCGCGGGCGCAGCGGCGGGAGCTGACATTCAGCTCCGCCGGGGCCGGCACCACCCCGCATCTCGCGGGCGAGATGTTCAAGGCACGTATCGGCATCCCGGCACAGCACGTCCCGTACCGCGAGGGCTCGCAGCGCGTGCTCGACCTTGTCAGCGGCGCGCTGGACTTCTCGGTGGACAACGTCGCGACCTATACGGCGCTGCTCCGCGAGGGGAAGCTGCGGGCGATCGCCGTCGCGTCCGCCGAGCGCTGGCCGACCCTGCCGGAGGTGCCGACCATGGCGGAAGCCGGCCTGGCCGATTTCGTCGTGCCAAGCTGGGGCGCCTTCGCCTTCCCGACCGGCACGCCGGCGCCGATCGTGGCGAAGCTGGCGGGCGAGGTGAAGATCATCGCGGCCGACCCCGCCGTGCAGCGGCGCTTCCTGGCCGCGGGCGGCCGCGCCGTCAGTTCGACGCCCGAGGAGACGGCGCGCTTCGTCGCGGCGGAGCGCCAGCGCTGGGGCGAGGTGGTGCGGGCGGCGGCGATCCGGGTGGAGTAGCGCTACCGTCCCGTCCAGCGCGGCGCGCGCCGCTCCGCGAAGGCCGCGGCACCTTCCTTCGCGTCGGCGGAGGCCAGCACAGGCCCGGTGATGGGCTGCTGACGCGCGAACATCTCACCGATCGGCCAGTCGCGGCTTTCAACGATCACGCGCTTGCTCGCGGCAATGGACATCGGCGCGTTGCCGACGATGCGGCGTGCGAGCCGGATCGCGGCCTCGAGCGCTTGGCCGGGCGCGACGAGCTCGTTCACCAGGCCAAAGCGCTCCAGCCGCTCGGCGGAGACCATGTCGCCGGTCAGCGCGATCTCCATCGCGATCCGAGGCGGGATCAGGCGCGGCAGGCGCATCAGGCCGCCGGCCGCCGCGGCCAGGCCGCGCTTCGCTTCCGGCAGTCCGAACTTCGCATCGCGCGCGGCGACCAGCAGGTCGCAGGCCAGCACCGCCTCGAACCCGCCGGCGAGCGCATAGCCTTCCACCGCCGCGATCAGCGGCTTCCTGGGCGGGGTCATGGCGATGCCGAGGATGCCGCGCCCTTCGACGCGCGTGACCTCGCCGCGCAGGAAAGCCTTGAGGTCCATGCCCGCGCAGAATGTGCCGCCGGCGCCGGTCAGGATGCCGACGTGAAGGTCACCGCGCGCATCCATCTCGTCGACCGCGGCGCAGACACCGTAGGAGACGGCGCGGTTGACGGCGTTGCGCTGCTCCGGCCGGTTGATCGTGATGATCTGGATGCCGCCTTCCTGACGGACCAGGACCTCCTCCGTCATTCGGCCTCCGCGATCGTCATGAAGCGTTCCACCGCCGCCAGGTACTCGTTCTGAAGCCGCAGCATGACCTCCCGCACGGACGTTTCCTCGTCCACCGAGGTCACGGACTGCCCGACCGGGAAGGAATAGAGGTCGCGGCGCTGCGCGCGCACCACGCGGGCATGCATCTCGTTGTAGAGGATGCCCTGCAGCGGCGTCGGCAGGTAGGGCGGCGCGCCCGGCTGTTCCCATGCTTCCGAAAGCTTGCTGCGGATCATGCGCACCGTCTTGCCGGTGCGCGCCTTGCGGCGCACCGCGTCCTCCGCGCGGGCGGCGAAGACGGCGTCCTTCTCGAACGGGGTCAGCTCGCTCTCCCGCGTGCCGAGCCAGATCGTGCCGGTCCAGACGCCTTCCGCGCCGAGGGCGAGTGCTGCGGCGATCTGGCTGCCGCGGCTGATGCCGCCGGCGGCAAGCACGGGGATGTCCGGGCAGGCCTCGACCACCTGCGGGACCAGGACGAGCGTCGCGATGTCGCCGGTGTGGCCGCCAGCCTCGGTGCCCTGGGCCACGATCAGCTCCACGCCGGCTGCCTTCTGGCGCAGCGCATGCGCGGCCTTGCCGCAGAGGGCGCCGATCATCACGCCCCGCGCCTTCAGCCGGTCCACCACGTCCGGCGGCGGGGCGCCGAGCGCGCTGACGACGAGCGTCACCTGCGGATGGTTCAGCGTGACGTCGAGCAGGCGGCGCGCGCCATGCGGCGTCATCGCGCCGCGGCCCGTGACGATCTCCCGGTGAACGCGCTCGCGCTCCTCCGGCGGAAGCTCCGGCACGCCTTCCCTGGCGAGGATATCCTCCATGAACGCGCGGTGCTGGCGCGGGATCAGCTTCTCCGGGTCGTCCTGCGCCTCGGCCTCGCGGTCGTAGGTGGTCGGAATGATGATGTCCACGCCATAGGGCCGGCCCCCGACATGATCGTCGATCCACCGCAGCTCCTGCTCGAGATGCTCGGGCGAGAAGGTCGACGCGCCGAGCACGCCGAAGCCGCCGGCCTTCGTCACCTCCACGACGACGTCGCGGCAGTGGGAAAAGGCGAAGATCGGGATCTCGCAGCCGAGGCGACGGGCGATTGCGGTGCGCAAGGCTCAGCCCTCCGGCGAAAAGACCGGGAGAGCGTAGCCCGCCCCGCCCTTCGTGAAGGACAGCCGCACGGGCAGGCCGATCCTGAGCCCCTTGCCCGTGGCCTCGCTGAACCGACCCAGGGCGCGCACGCCTTCCGGCAGGTCCACGACGACGAGCGCATAGGGCAGCTCGTCCCTGAAGCCGGGATGGAAGGCGTGGTGGGCGATGGTCCAGCTGTGCACGGTGCCGCGGCCGCCGGCGGGCTTCCAGGTCACGTCGAAGGAATGGCAGGCGTCACAAATATAGCGGGGATAGTGCCGCGGCTTGCCGCAGGACGCGCAGTGCTGGATGCGCAGCTTGCCCACTGCCGTGCCGTCCCAGTAGGGCTGCGTCAGCGGCGAAGGATGCGGGGCCGGCTTCGTCTCGCTCATCTCTCTCACCCCCGCCGCATGATGGTGATGGCACCGTCGCCGAGATCGCCATACCCCGTGGCCAGGCCGAGCTGCACGCCCGGCACCTGGCGCCTGTCCGCCTGATGGCGCAGCTGCCGCACGAGTTCCACGACGTGGTTCAGCCCAAGCATATGCGCCTGGCTCAGCAGTCCGCCGTGCGTGTTGACGGGCAGCCTGCCGCCGAGCTTCAGCGCGCCGCCCTGCACGAAGGCGCCGCCCTCGCCCTTCGCGCAGAAGCCCATGTCCTCGATCTGGCAGAGCACGACCCACGTGAAGCAGTCGTAGATCTCCGCGACCTGGATGTCGGCCGGCGTGGCGCCCGCCATGGCGAAGGCCCGCGGTGCGGCCTTCGCGATGCCGAGGCGCGTCATGTCCGGCCGCTGCGTGATGGCGCTCGGGCTGTCGGGATGGCCCTCCGCGATGCCGGAGACCAGCACGCGGGGCTGTCGCATGTCGCGCGCGCGATCCGCGGCGGAGATCACGAAGGCCGCGCCGCCGTCACTCTCCAGGCTGCAGTCGAGCAGACGGAAGGGATCGGCGATCATCCGGCTGGCCTGGTGGTCGCCCAGCGTGATCGGCTTCTTCATCAGCGCGTTGTCGTTGAGCAGCGCGTGTTCCCGGACCGTCACGGCGATTTCGCCGAGCTGCTCCGACGTCGTGCCGAACAGCTCCATGTGCCGCCGGGCCATCGGGGCATAGAGCTGCGCCGGTGCGATGGCGCCGAGCGGCAGCTCGAACTCCGTGACCAGGTGGAACTGCGGCATCTGATGGATGCGCACGCCCGCCCGCGCGCCGGAGGTCACGTTCCGGCCGGCAGCGATCAGGACATGCTCGCACAGCCCCGCGGTGATGGCTGCCGCCGCCGTCTGGATCGCGGCGATGGAGCTCGCCCCGCCCATCGGCGTCAGCGCGGAATAGCGCAGCTCCGCGACGCCGAGATTGGTCGCGATCTCCTCGGCCGGCGCGCCGGTGATGCCGATGGGAATGATCCCGTCGATCTGCCTCGGCGCGAGGCACGCATCGGCGATGGCGAGAAGCGCGGCTTCCAGCTGCAGCTCCGTCGAGCTGCGCGTCGCGCCACGGCGGTAGATCGTCTCGCCGATTCCGGTGACGGCGACCTTGTCGCGCAGGGACATTTTCAGTTCCCCTCGTTCCAAACGCAGAGCGCATCGAGCGCCTCGACCCTGTCGCCGTGGACCCAGAGCGGGTTCACCTCCAACGTGGCGAGGCCAGGGCCGAAGGCGAGCGCAGCCTGGCCTATGCTCATGACGGCCTCGGCGACCGCGTCGGTGTCGGCGGCGGGTACGCCGCGGCCGCCACGCAGCAGCGTCGCGCCGCGGAGACCTGCCAGGGCCCGCTTCACCTCGGCCGCGTCCAGCGGCAGGAGGCGGAGCGCGACGTCCTTCAGCGCCTCCACCCAAACGCCGCCGAGGCCAAGCGCCATCACCAGCCCCCATTGCGGGTCGCGCGAGATGCCGACGAGCAGCTCGATCCCGCGCGGCCGCATCGGCGCGACGATCACGCCTTCGATGCCGGCGGACGGTGCGTGGCGCGACGCAGCGGCCATGACGGCGCGGTACGCCTCGCGCACCGCGGCTTCGCCCTCGACATTCAAGGCGACGCCGCCGATGTCGGTCTTGTGCGCGATGTCGGGCGAGGCGATCTTGACGACCAGACGCCCGCCGATGCGGCGCGCCGCTTGGGCCGCTTCGTCCTCGTTGGCCGCGAGGGTCATCGGCACGACGGGCACGCCGGCCGATGCGAGGCAGCGGAGCGCCGCGTGCTCGGACCGCGGGCGTTCGGCGATCGGCAATGCGGCTGCGGCGGGCAGGGTCGCGCCCTCGCGCAGCCGTGCCGACCAGGCCATGGCCCCCGCCACGCCCGCGATGGCACGGTCGAGACCGCAGGCGAGGTAGGGCAGGCCGATGCCGGCCACGATGTCGCGCGACAGCGGGGACTGGTGCGTCGCGGTATAGCTGACGACAAAGCCCGGCACCCCCGCGGCATTCAGGCTGCGCGCGAGCGCGGCATGCAGCGCGGAGAGCCGGTCGTTCACGTCATCGGAGCTCGTCGGCACCTCGTAGTAGGGGCAGAGCAGCGCGGCGATGTCGGGCTGGCTGCCGACGATCTCGACGACGCGGCCGCACTGCTCAGGCGTGATGGCGCCGGTCAGGTCGAGCGGGTTGTGCGGCGTCGCGAAGCCCGGGATCGTCTCGCGCAGCGCCGCCGCGGCGTCGGGCGTCAGCGCGGGCAGTTCGATGCCGCGCGCCGCGGCGGTGTCGGCCGCGATCTCGCAGATGCCACCCGAATTGGAGACGATGCCGAGCCCGCCCTTCCGCAGAACGCCGGTGCGGCCGGCGATCTCGGCGGCGGCCAGCAGCTCCTCGATCGCATGCGCCCGGATGACGCCGTATTGCCGGCAGGCGCCGTCGAAGACGCGGTCGTCCCCGACCAGCGCGCCGGTATGCGCCAGCGCCGCCTTCGCCGTCACCTCGCTGGCGCCGACCTTCAGCACTATGACCGGCTTGCGCTCATGCAGCGCCGCCTCGGCCAGCGCGACGAAGCCGGCGGGATCGCGCACCGTCTCGACGAACAGCGCGAGGGACCGGACCGCGGGATCCTCCAGCAGGGCCTGGCCGAAGGCCGCGAGGTCGAGGTCGGCCTCGTTGCCGGTAGCAACGACGTGGGACAGCCCGACATCCCATTGCGCGGCAAGCGTCGAGAGGAAGTAGGCGGTCGCACCGCTCTGCGAGACGATCGCCACGCCCTCGCGCCGGCTGGGCGACCGGACGGGCGTGGTCCAGACATGGGCCCCGTTCACGAAGTTGATGAAGCCGAGACTGTTCGGCCCGAGCAGGCGGATGCCGAGATCACGCGCCAGCGCCGCGAGGTCCCGCTGTGCGGCGGCGCCGGCCTCGCCGGTCTCGGCGAAGCCCGAGCTCAGGATCGCGGCATGCCTGGCGCCCGATGCCGCGAGGTCGCGCAGCGCGTCGGCCGCGGCCTGGGCCGGCACGATCAGCACGCCGAGGTCCACGGCCTCGCCCAGCGCCGCGCAGCTTGCCGCGGCGGGACGGCCATGCGCCGTGCCGCCGCGCGGGTTGATGGCGTGCACCGCGCCCGCGAAGCCCGCCGCGGCGAGGTTCGCGAAGACGGCCTCCGACCAGCGCGAGCGATCGGACGCGCCGAGCACCGCAATGGAGCGCGGTCGCAGCAGGTCGAGAGGTGCCGGACTGCCCATCCGCTACAACGCGATGCCAAGGCGCTGGACGATGGGCGTCCAGCGCGCGATCTCCGCCGCGACGAATGCCTTCGCCTCGTCCGGGTTCGACCGGGCGAAACCGGTGATGCCGAGGGCCGCCAGACGGTCCTGCATCTCCTGCTTCGCCATCACGCGGCCGATCGCGGCCGAGACCTGCTCCATGGCGTCGCGCGGCGTGCCGACCGGCGCTGCGAGCAGGTTGTAGGTGCCGGCGGAGACTTCCCAGCCCTGCTCTTTCGCAGTCGGGATATCCGGCGCGATGGCGGCGCGCTCCTCGGCCAGCGTGGCGACGATGCGAAGCGCGCCGGCGCGGTGGTGCGGCAGCAGCGTGCCGTAGGTCTCGATGTTGTAGGCGACGGTGCCGTTGATCGCATCGGTGATCGCCGGTGCGCTGCCGGGATAGGGCACGTGCTGCACCTGGATGCCGGTCGCGGCATTCAGCGCCTCCGCCGCGAGGTGCACGGTCGTGCCGATACCTGCGCTGCTGTAGGACAGCGCGCCGTTCTGCGCCTTGGCATAGGCGACGAAGCCCCGCAGGTCCTCGGCCGGTACCCGCGGGTTCAGCGCTACGGCGAAGGGCGCATTGGAGAGCAGCGCGACCCAGGCGAAATCGGTCATCGGATTGTAGGGGGGGTTGCGCCGCGAGATCGGTCCGGCCACGGCGGAAGACCCGGTGTGCATCATCAGCACGGAGCCGTCCGCGGGCTGGCGGAGGAAGTACTCCACGGCGGTGACGCCGCCTGCGCCGGGGCGGTTCTCCACGATCACGGGCCGCCCCAGCTCGTCGCGCAGGGGCTCCGCGATGAGGCGCGCGAAGAGGTCGCCCGAGCCGCCAGGCGGGAAGCCGACGACCAGCCTCACCGGGCCGCGGCCCTGGGCGAGGGCGGCGGGTGCGGCGAGTGTCGCGGCCAGCAACGTGCGGCGATGGATCATCCTGCCGTTCCCTCTCTCAGTCCCTATTCGCGTCCCAGTGGACCGGCGCCACGCCGGCGAAAGGCGCGCGGAAGGTGGCCAGCCGCTCCCCGGCCAGGCAGCCGAGATGGGCAGTGCGCCGGTCGGCGCCGCCGAAGGCGATGCTGCTGCTGTTGCGCAGCAGGCGGCTGCGTGCCTCGTGGATCATCGGCCGCGTCAGTTTCCGCGCGTGCAGCGCGGCTTCGAGCGCATCGAGATGGCTCTCGTCGCTGTCCTCGACCAGCACCTCGCGCGTGCCATCGGGGGCGATGCGGATGACGCGGTTGCTGGCGACGCTGACGACCCAGACGCCGCCGGCCTCATCCATGGACAGGCCATCCGGATAGTCGCCGTGCCCGAAGGTGGCGATGGTGATGCGGTTGGAGAGGCTGCCATCGGGCGCCATGTCGAAGCGCGTCAGCCGCCGGCCGAAGGTCTCGTTCACATAGAGATGGCCTCGCGCCTCGTCGGGGAAGCATTCGTTCGTCCAGACGAGATCGGTGGCGACGACGCGCAGCCCGGCCTCATCCTTCAGCGCGATGAAGCCGTCAGGAACATCCGTGCGGTACTGGTTCTCGCCAGGACGGACAGTGCTCACGCAGATCCAGAGGCGTCCCTGGCTGTCCGTGCGCACGAAGTTTACGCTGCCGAGCCGCCGGCCGGCGATCTCCGTCACCTCGGGTTCGATCCGTCCGTCCCGGTACAGGCGCCAGACGCCGCCATCGTCGGAGAGGTTCGCGATCGCGAAGCTGCCGTCGCGCAGCAGCGCAATGCCGTTCGGCACCAGGCTGCCGCCACCGATCAACCGCTGCGCGCCGTCAGGCTCGATATGCGTGACGCCGCCGCGCCTGTCGGAGACAAAGAGGTCGCCGCGCCGCGTCGCCAGCACGCATTCCGGGCGGGCAAGTCCTTCGCCCACGAAGCCAATGCCGTGAAGCCCGATCTCGGTCCCCATGCCGTCAGTCCAGCCGGATCTCGACGCGGTCGGTCACCGTCTTCCAGCGAGCAAGGTCGGCGGCGATGACGGCGCCGAGCGCCTCCGGCGTCCCGGGCGCGGGGATGAAGCCGCGCTGGACCATCGCGGCCCGCATCGTCGGATCGGTGAGCACGCGATTCAGGTCGGCGTTCAGCCGCTGTATAATGGGGACGGGCGTGCCCGACGGCGCGAGCAGCGCGTACCAGAGGTCCACCTCGTAGCCGGGGTATCCGCTCTCGGCCATGGTCGGCACGTCCGGCAGCCCCTCGTAGCGGCTCGCGCCGAGCACGGCGAGGATGCGGAGCTGGCCATCCCTGACGAATCCTTCGATGGAGTTCAGCGGGCCGAAGGCGACGCCGACCTCGTTGGCGACATGCGCCGTGACGGCCGGGCCGGAGCCGCGATAAGGCACATGCTCCATCCCGGTGCCCGCCGTGATGTTGAACAGCTCGCCCGCTAGATGCGGCGCGGTGGCCGTCCCGGCGCTGCCGTGATGCAGCCTGCCCGGATTGGCGCGGTCGTAGGCGACGAGCTCCGCCACGCTGCGGATCGGCAGGCTGGCATGGACGGACAGCACGAGCGGCGAGGTCGCGATCATCCCGACCGGCGCCAGGTCGCGCTGCACGTCGAAGCCGCTGTTGCGCTGGACATGCTGCGTGATGGTCTGCGAGTTCGGCATGAGCAGCAGCGTATAGCCATCCGTCGGTGCACGCGCGACGAAGGTGGCGCCGACCACGCCGGAGGCGCCGCTGCGGTTCTCCACGATCATGCTGCCGCGCCAGATCTCGCCGAACCGCTGCGCGACCAGACGGCCCAGGATGTCCGTGCCGCCGCCCGGCGCGAATCCCGAGACGAGACGGACGGGGCGCGTCGGGAAGTCGCCCTGCGCCCGGGTGGGCAGGCCCGACAGGGCCATGCCCAACGCGCCGAGCAGCACCCGGCCGAGCGTCGCGCGACGCGACGTTGTCACGAGGAGACCGGCTCGAACCAGAAGTCGAGCACGTCGCCGATGCGCTTCTCGGCAAAGCGCGTGACGACGCGCGTGCCGATGGCCAGGCGCTTCGCGGCTTCCTCGCCGTTCGTCAGCTCCACGCCCTTAAAGAAGCCGCCGAGTGCGGTGTCGGCGCCGTCCAGCATGACGTAGCCGAAGGCGTAGGGCGGATCGGGCAGGTTGTTAAACTTGTCGTAGACGATGGTGAAGGCCTCGATCACGCCGCCGGGGCCGACCTCCACCCAATCCGTCGTCGGTTCCAGGGTCTGGTCGGAGAAGGCGCGCGGCGGGACGAGAACGCGGCCGGACTTGGCGTCCCGCTTGCCGTAGATCTTCGCGTGATCGCGGATCTGCACGTAGAACCAGCTCGCGGTCTCGCCGAGAGCATGAGTGTAGGTGATCTTCCAGTCTTCCTGGCGCTTCAGCAGTTCCATGTCCGTCATCCCTTTCAAGCTTCCACGACCATCGTTCCGAAGAACTGATGGTCACCGCCATTGCCGCTCGCGATGCCGACGCGCGCGCCCTTGATCTGGCGCTCGCCCGCGCGGCCCCAGACCTGCAGCGCGGCTTCCGCCACGCGCACCATCGCCGTGACCGCGATGGCATTGGTGCAGAGCACACCACCCGAAGGGTTCACCACCGCGCCGGCATTGCCACCAAGCGCGAAGGCGCCTTCGCTCAGCATCGCCGGCGACGTGCCGAGATCGGCGAGGTCAGCGGCCTCGATCGAGTGGAACTCGGTGTTGCTGAAGGGGGCGTAGAGCTCGGCCGCGTGCACCTGCTTGCGCGGGTCCTTGATGCCGGCCATCGCATAGGACTTCTTGAACGACGCCTTCAGCGCATGTGCGTCGGCATGGTCGGCCGTGTAGCCACGGCCCATGCGGTCGCCGAGGTAGTAGGTCTCGGAGCTGTGGGCGAGGCCGGTGATCCACACCGCGTCCAGCCCGCGCTCCTTGATCCAGCGTTCCGAAGCAAGCACCATCGCGCAGCCGCCCGAGGATTGCGGGCAGCAGTCGAACAGCTTGACCGGCCAGGAGATCATACGGGAGGCCATCACCTCCTCGATGGTGGTCTCGGTGCGAAGATGCGCGTGCGGGTTCTTCGACGCGTGCCGCCGGTTCTTCACCACGACGCGCGCCATGTCCTCCTGCGTCATGCCGTATTTGTGGGCGTAGCGGATCGCGGACATCGCGAGCATGTTGATCGTGCCGAGCGGCAGGCTGCGTTCGTAGATCGGGTCCCAGATCTTGTTCAGCACGGTCTGGCTGTCGCCGCACTCGCCGACCTTGTCGGCGCCCGCGGTCAGCACGACGTCGCAGGCACCCGACGCGACGTGCGTCCAGGCTGTGGCGACGGAGGAGATCCCGGTGGCGCCGCCGGTGTTGATGCGCAGGAAGCGCTTGTTGCGCGCGCCTACCGCATCCACGCCGAGCCGCTCGGCATTGCCAATGCCGACCATGGCGTCGGGCGACAGCGAATAGACCACCGCCTCTATTTCGTCGAAGTCGAGACCGGCATCGCGCATGGCGATGACGACGGCTTCGCGCACCAGGTCGGGATAGCTGGCGTCGTTGCGCCGCGGCTGGAAGTTCGACTGGCCGATGCCGATGATGCCGACGCGCCCGCTCATGCCGCGTTCCTCCCGGCGTCGAGGACAATGACTGTCTGGTACTGCATGGCGGGTCCGCTCGCGGCATGCGCAAGGCCTCGCTTGGCCCCGGGCTTCTGATGCGCGCCGGCTCGACCGCGGAGCTGGTTCGCCACTTCGGCGATGCGGATCAGGCCGGTGCAGAAGACCGGATTGAGGGAGGCGACACCGCCTGAAAGGTTCACCGGCATCTTCTCGTCTGGCCCGAACGCCGGCGGCTTTTCCTGCCATTGCCCCCGCGGCGCGAGGCCGAGCGCGTCCAGCGCGATCAGCGCCTGGTACGGCGTGACGTCGGTGACCTCGGCGAGGTCGAAGGCGGTCGCCGCATTCGTCACGCCAGCCTCGCCATAGGCCTGCTTCGCGGCAGCCTCCAGCGCCGGCGCCTTCGCGAGGTCGCGGTCGCCGAGGAAGGCGGGCTCGGTCGCCCAGCCCATGCCGGAGATCCAGGCGACGGAGCCAAGGCTGCGTTCCCGGATGAAATCCTCCGAGGCGAGCATCAGCGCGACGATGCCGGTGGCCGGCTGCGGGACGGTGTCCTCCCGCAGCGGCCAGCGGGTCGGGCGGCCCTTCGGCGGGTTGGCCTTCACCAACTCGGGGAAGGCGCGCGCGCCGTTGCGCCGGCCCGCGGCGAGCACACCCTCGGCGACACGGCCAGTGCCGGGGTCGGCGTGCTCCAGCACGTTCGCCTGCAGCGCGGCGGCGGCAAGCTCGTCCAGCGGTAGGCGCCGATGGAACAGCGGGTCATTCGCCAGCCGCTGCGCCTCGGGGATCGAGGACGCCTCGGTCGGGCTCCATGCGACGACGAGCTGCGTCCGGAACTGGCCGGAGGCGATGCGGAGCGCGCCGAGGATGAAGGCATGCTCGCCCGAAGAGGGCGTCGAGAGGATGTCGCGGTCCACGCCGCCGAGCGGCGCGGAGGCCATCATGACGGTGATCGCACGGCCGTCATACTGGTCGTTCGCGCCGACCGCGATCCCTTCCAGGTCGTCGGTCGTCAGCCCGGCATCCGCCAGCGTCGCCTTCATGGCGTCGTGCAGATGCTCCTCCAGGGAGTGGTGTCCGTCGTCGGGGATGCTGGGGCGTATGGTCACGCCCACCACCCCGACCCTTGGTCCTGCTGCCATCTGTTCCTCTCTCCCTCGTTCAGTCCGCGGCGCCGGCGTGGGGGACCGCCGGTCGCGCATCCGTCTCGCGCATCAGCGGGCGGGCGGAAGGCGGCACGCCATCCACCCAGGCCGGGAACAATGTCTGCAGCGCGCCATCGGCGCTGCGACGCACAAGGCGGCGCGCCTCGTGGTGCGGCGAGGCGACGGCCTCGCCGAGATCGAGCACCGCACTGAAGCAGCAATCGGCCGGGCCGAAGCGGGCGACGGCCTCGTCGCGCGTGAAGCGCCCGATCACCGCCTGAACCTCGGCCATCAGTGCGGCCTGCGGGAGCGGATCGGCCTGGCGGGCGATCCAGTCCGGGCGCTGCGCGGCGAGGCAGAAGGCGCGCCAGAATTTCGGCTCGATGGCGCCTAGCGTGACGTGCCGCCCATCGGCGCAGCGATAGGTGCGGTAATAGGCGGCGCCGCCGTTGAGGTAGGTCTCCGCGGGCTGCGGCACCTCTCCGGTGGCGCCGTGGCCGGCAACCTGGAAGATCTGCAGCGGCATGGGGGCGTCGGCCAGCCCGAGGTCGATGTGGCAGCCCTGCCCGTCCCTTCCGCGCGCGAGCAGCGCGCCGAGGATGGCGAGGGCGGCGAACAGCGCGCCGGTGCCGTCGGCGACCGGCGGATCGAGGAAGGCGGGCGTGCCCTCCCCGTTGCGGTGCATCACGCCGGCGGTGGCGAGGTAGTTGTTGTCGTGCCCCGCCGCCTGCGCCAGCGGACTCCCGGTGCCGTAGCCGCTCACCGAGCAGTAGATCAGCCGCGGATTGACCGCGCGCAGCGTCGCCCAGTCCGCGCCGAGGCGCGCCATGACGCCGGGCCGGAACCCTTCGATCAGCACGTCCGCGCCGCGCACCAGGTCGAGGAAGGCGGCATGGCCGTCCGGGCGCTTGAGGTCCATGCGCAGCAAGGTCTTGCCGGCGTTCACCGCGGCATGGAAGACGGGCGTGCCGGCGGCGTCGCGAGGCCCGAGATCGCGCATCGGGTCGCCCGATGGCGGCTCGATCTTCAGCACCTCGGCGCCCATGTCGGCCAGCAGCAGGCTGGCCAGCGGCCCCGGCAGGAACCAGGAGAGGTCGAGCACCCGCAGGCCCTGGGCGAAGCGGCCGAGACGCGATACCGGGTGCCCGCCGTCCATCACGGTCAGCGCCTCGGCCAGATCGGCTGCGCCATGGCGGCGTCGTTCGGATAGACGGTGACGGGCACGCCGTTCTGCCATTGCGCGATCACCAGCGGCGCGCCGACACGGCGGCCGCGCTCGTCGAACCTCACGCGATGGCCGGGGTAGGCACCCGCGGCGGGGCCTTCGGTCAGGTCGAGCGCGCGGATCGCGTCATTGACCTTCTCGCGCTCGGTCGTGCCGGCGCGCTCCACCGCCTCCCGCAGGATCATCATGTGGCCGTAGTTCGACAGGCTGTCCTGCGTGATCCAGGGCTCGCCGGTCTTCTCGCGGAACCGGGCGATCAGATCCTCCTGGCCCTTCATGCCCCAGGTCGCGGTGATGAACATCGCGCCTTCCAGCAGGTTGGGGCCGAGCAGGCGCAGCAGGTCGGGCGAGCCCATCGGGCCGCCATTGTTGATGATGGGCAGGCGGCCGCGGCCAAGGCCGATCTCGTTGAGCTTCTCGAGCGTCAGCTTGATGTCGGGGATCGCGGTGGGCAGCAGCAGCAGGATGTCCGGCCGCGCCGCGCGCACGCGCTGCATCACCGGGCCGGCATCGGAGAGCGGCGGCGTGAAGGTCTCGTCCACCACGATGCGCACGCCGAGCCGCTCCGCCCCGCCGGCGCGCAGGCCGCGGGTGAAGGAAACCGGCGAGGCCGTGTTGTCCATCACGATGCCCATGGTCTGCGGCGCGCGGCCGGTCGCGGCCTTCGCCAGCTCGATGATGGTGGGCAGCGCATTCGCCGCCTGGTCGTCGGCGGTCGGCGAGGTCTGATAGACGTGGCGGAAGCCGCGGCTGGTGATCAGGTCGGAATAGGAGAGCGTCAGCCACGGCACGCCCGCGCGCTCCGTCACCTCGGTGACCGCCAGCGTGAAGGAGGAGACATAGGCGCCGGCCCCGCCGACGAGCTGCGGCTCCTGCGCGAGCAGGCGCTCGGCCGCGGTCTTCGCCTTCTCCGGGCTGTCGCCGACATCCACCGTGGCGAGCCGCACGCGCGCGCCGCCGAGGGCACGGATGCCGCCGGCGTTGTTGATCTCGTCCACCGCGAAGCGGGCGCCAAGCACCGACAGCTCGCCGAGGCGCGCCCAGGGTCCGCTGAGCGGCGACGCCATTGCGAAGACCACCTCGCGCGCCTGGGCGCGGACCGCGGGCGCGGCAAGGCCGAGCGTCGCCGCGGCGGTGAGCGAACCGAACTGCCTGCGTGAAAGCGTCATTGCCGTTCTCCTCCTGAGGTCAGACGCCGAGATAGGCCTGGCGCAGCCGGTCGGCGGACAGTTCGCCAACCGGCCCGTCCAGCACGATTCGCCCGGTTTCCAGCACGTAGCCGCGGTCGCAGGCGTCCAGCGCCTCCGCGACGCGCTGCTCGACGAGCAGGATGGTCATGCCGTCGGTCCGGTGCAGTTCGCGGATCGCGTCAAAGATCGTGTCCGCCATGACGGGCGAGAGGCCCATGGACGGCTCGTCGAGCATCAGCAGGCGCGGCCGCGACGCCAGCGCGCGGCCGATCGCCAGCATCTGCTGCTGCCCGCCGGAGAGCGTCCCCGCATACTGCGCGCGGCGCTCCGCCAGGATGGGGAACAGCGCGTAGATCCGCTCCAGCGACTGCGCGAAGACCGCGCGCCCGGCCGCGGGCCAGGCGCCCATCTCCAGGTTCTCGAGCACGCTGAGCGAGGCGAAGACTCGCCGGCCCTCCGGCACATGCGCGATGCCGAGATGCGCGCGTTCCGCCGCCGGGCCGGCGAGCAGGTCCTGGCCCTCGAGCAGGATGCGGCCGGCGCGCGCCGGGACGGTGCCGGAGATCGCCTTGAACAGCGTCGTCTTGCCCGCCCCGTTCGGGCCGACGACGGCGATGAACTCCCCGGCGCGCACCTCGAGGGAGACATCGCGCAGCGCGGCAAGGCCGCCATAGGCCACCGAGAGATCCTCAACCCGCAGCATGAGACAGCGCCCATTTACGGCCGAGATAGGCCTCGATGACTTCCGGCTGGCGGGTGACCTGCGCCGGTGGCCCCTCGGCGAGCAGCCTTCCCTGGTCGAGCACGACGAAGCGGTCCACCAGGCCGACCATGGCGTGCATCGTGTGCTCGATGATGACGACGGTGACGCCGGCGGCGGGCAGGCGGCGGACGACGGCGATCAGCTCGTCGGTCTCCGCGGCGCCAAGGCCAGCGAGCGGCTCGTCCAGCAGCAGCAGGCGCGGTCCGCCGGCCAGCGCGCGGGCGAGCTCCATCAGGCGGAGGTCTCGGGTCGTGAGGTCGCCGGCGATCGCCTCCGCCTTGTCCTCGAGCCCGACCTGGGCGAGGGCGCGGCGCGCCGCCTGCCGCGCCGCGGCATCCGTGGCATGGGCGACGAAGGCGCCGACCAGCACGTTCTCCAGGATGGTCATGCGGGCGAAGGCGCGGGCGACCTGGAAGGTCCGGCCGACGCCGAGCCGGCAGATCGCGTTCGGGCGCAGCCCGACGAGGCTCCGCCCTTCGAAGCGCAGCTCTCCCGCGCTCGGCACGACGATGCCGTTCAGCATGTTGAACAGCGTCGTCTTGCCCGCGCCGTTCGGGCCGATGATGCCGAGGATCTCGCCCTGCGGCACGGTGAAGGAGACGTCCTGCACCGCCGCGACGCCGCCGAAGTTGCGGCCGAGGCCGCGCACCTCGAGCAGCGCACCGTCGCCGACCGGTGGGCGCGGCGCGGGGTCGGGGCGGGGTGCCTGGGCCGGCGCGGCCACCGCCCGCGCCTGGCGCGGCGCGCGCAGGTCGCGGATCTTCCAGTAGAGGCCCTCGGGCGCCAGCAGGATCACCAGGATGATCGCCAGGCCATAGAGCACGCCGTGGATGCCGGGCAGGAACCCGCCGAACTCCGCGCGTAGCGTCTCGGCGAGCGGGACGAGGATGGCGGCGCCGATTACCGGCCCCCACAGCGTCCCGGCGCCGCCGAACATCGGCAGGATCACCGCCTCCGCCGAGACGACGAGACCGAAGACGGAGCCCGGCGTCACCACCAGCAGCACCATCGCGTAGAGGCCGCCGGCGGCGGCCGCGATCGCGCCGCTGAGCGCGATGGCGCGCAGCTTCCAGGCGCGGGTGTCCACGCCGGCCGCCTCGGCCGCCAGCTCGTTCTGCTTGATCGCGAGCAGCGAGAGGCCGAAGCGCGAATTCTCGACCGCGGAGCAGATCGCGAGGGAGACCGCCAGCAGGCCCAGCGCGATGGCGAGGTAGGCGCGCGGGTCCTGAAACTGCATGAACCAGGCCGCGTGCTCGCGCTTCAGCGGGATGGAAACCTCCTGCAGCCCCATCCAGTCGAAGAGGTAGGTCAGCACCAGCGGGTAGGCGAGCATGGCGAGCGCGAAGTAGATGCCGCGCAGCCGGAAGGTCGGCACGCCGATCGCAAGGCCCGCCACCGCGCCGAGCCCCGCCGCGACCGGGATCCCGAACCACGGCGTCAGGCCAAACTTCACCAGCATCAGCGTGACGGCATAGGCGCCGAGGCCGAAGAACGCCGCATGGCCGAAGGAGACGAGTCCGCTGTAGCCGCTGAACAGGTTCCAGGACACGCCGAGCACCGCCCAGATCGGCACCAGCGTCAGCAGCAGCTGGTAGTAGCGGTTCGGCACGACCCAGCCGAGCGCGAGCCAGGCGGCGCAGAAGGCCGCGATCAGCAGGAGGGTGCGGGGCGGCAGCAGGCGCGCCATCTCAGGCGCGCTCCACGTTGCGGCCGAACAGCCCCTGCGGTCGGAACAGCAGGATCAGCACGAAGGCCGCGAAGATCGCGGCGTTCTGCAGCTGCAGCGGCATGACCAGGGTGGAAAGCTGCTGCACCAGGCCGATCACCATGCCGCCCCAGAAGGCGCCGCTGATGCTGCCCATGCCGCCGAGCACCACGCCGGCATACATGATGATGATGAAGTCCACGCCGACGAAGGGCTGCACGGGGTAGTAGGCAACGATGAGCCCGCCGGCGAGTCCCGCCACCGCGGTGCCGATCGCGAAGGCCGTGCGGTGCGCGCGGTCCACGTCGATGCCCATGTAGGTCGCGGCTTCCGGGTTGTCGGCCGCGGCGCGGAGCGACTTGCCGAGCCGCGTACTCGACACCAGGCGGAACAGGGCGAAGGCGACGACGAGGGAAAGCAGCGCGGCGATGGCGCGCGCCTGGTTGATGAAGACGGCGCTGAAATCGTCGTAGAGCAGCGGCACTTCCCAGGCGGAGGAGGAGAGCGGCGTCAGCACGGTGTGGGGCGAGGTGCCGAGCAAGATCAGTGCGCCGTTCTGCAGGACCAGCGCGATGCCGAGCGTCAGGATGAGCTGCGCCTGGTGACCTTCCGCCGAGAGCCCGACGGCACGCAGCCCTGTAGTGCGCGCGATCAGCAGCCGGTGCAGCGCCGCGCCTAGGACGAAGAGGATGGGGACCGTCAGCGCCGCCGCGACGAAGGGCGTGGCCTCGCCGAGCAGCGTCGTGCCGAGCACGTTCGTCGCCAGGAAGAAGGCCAGGTACATCCCGACCATCATGAAGTCGCCCTGCGCGAAGTTGATGACGCGCATGATCCCGAAGATGAAGGCGAGCCCGACGCAGAGCAGCCCGTAGACGCAGCCGACCATGATGCCTGCGGTCAGCGCCTGGGCGGCCTGCTCCATGAAGGCGGCGGCGTTCATGCGGCCGGCCTCAGCGTCACGCGGCCAACGGCGCTGCCCGCCTCGACAATCAGGTGGGCCTCCGCCGCTGCAGCGAGCGGCAGCGCGCGGTCGAGCACGGCGCGGATCGCGCCACGTGCCAGCAGGGAGAGGACCTGACGAAGCTCGGCGCGCGTGGTGCTGGTCGCACTGAGCAGAGAGATCCCGCGCAGAAAGAGCTGGGCGGGATTGAAGGGCACGAAGTCGCCGTTGAGCTGGCCGATCAGCACCCAACGCCCAGCCTTGGCGAGGCTGCGCCGGGTCGGCTGGAAGAGCGGCGTGCCTACGGTGTCGAGGACGACGTCCGCCCCCTCCCCCGCCGTCAGATCCCTTACGGCGCCCGAGAAATCCTCGCCGCGGGCATGCAGCACAACGTCGTCGGCGCCGGCATCGCGCAGCGGCGCGACCTTGGAGGGCGACGTCGTCTGGGCCAGCACGCGGGCGCCGGCCAGCCGCGCGAGCTGCACGCCGTGCATGCCGAGCCCGCCGCCGGCGCCGGTGACGAGCACCGTATCGCCAGGCGCGACGCGGCCCACCTCGCGCGTTGCATGGAACATCGTGCCGATCGCGCAGGCGGCGATGGCGGCGGCCTCGGGCGCCACGCCTTCCGGCACAGGCACAACCATGCCGGCATCGAGCACGACGTAGTCCGCATAGCCGCCGTTCAGGCCGGCATCGCCGAGGAACACGGCTTCCGCGCAGAGCGGCTCGCGCGCTTGCGTGCAGTGGCGGCAGATGCCGCAGACATGGCCGCGCTGCGTGGTCGCCACCCGCTGGCCGATGCGCGCGTCGCGCACGTCCCGGCCGGCCGCGACGATCGTCCCGCAGATCTCGTGGCCCGGGATGAAAGGCAGCTCGACGCCGGTCTTCAGCGTGCCGTTGCGCGTGACGATGTCATGGAAGCAGACGCCGCAGGCCTCGACGCGTAGCACGACCTGGCCGGGCCCGGGCGCCGGATCGGGCAGCGTCTCGATCCCGAGCGCGGTCTCGGCAGGGCCGGTGGCACGGACGACGACGGCCTTCACAGCACGGCCACGGGGGTCAGCGGGCTGCCGGTCGCGCCGGTGAGCGGCAGCGCTGCGGCCATGAACAGGAAGGCGGTCGCGCCCGCCTCGGCCAGCGCCTTGAGCCGCATGCCTTCGAGCAGCGGGATCCCGTGGTCGCGCAGCAGGCGCTGGTGCACCGGGAAGACCTGGCCGGCGGGAAAGGGCAGGACCTCGATGGCGAAGTTGTCCGCGCCGACCAGGGCGATGCCGTGCTCCGCCAGCCAGAGCGCTCCTTCCACGTCCAGGCCGGGTTCGGTGTCGAAGGAGATCAGCCGGTTCGGCTTCCCGTCCTGCGCCTCGAGCCAGCCGGTGCGCAGCAGGACAGCGTCGCCCTCCTCGGGCATGACGCCGGCGCGTGCGGCGGCTTCCTGCAAGGCGGTGCGCCCGACCGGCGTGCCGTCCGGCAGCGGCCCGTCCACCGCGAGGTCGAGCAGGATGCCCCGCGTGACCAGCGGCGGCAGCTTCTCGACGCCCAGGCGCTGCGCACCCGTCGTGCTGCGCAGCGTATTGCCGGGAAAGCCGTTGTAGAGAAGGTCGTCGCACCAGGCATGGCACAGCGCGTCCACATGCGTACCCAGATGCAGCGGCAGCACGACCGTGTCCTCGGCGAACTGGAAGCCGCCCGGTCGCTTCGCACCGGCGGCGTAGTCGCCGCCGTCACGGCCCATGAAGTGCATCATCGGCGCGCGGTGATGCGGGATCGGCGTCGCCGCATGCAGGGGCTGCGCGAGCGGGACGACGCGGCCGCTGCGCACCAGCCCGGCCGCGCGCCGCACCTGCGCGGCGCCCGCGAGGTTCGGCGCGCCGGCCTCGTCCTGTTCTCCCCAGCGTCCCCAGGCCTCGCGCGCCATCCGCTCAGCCCTTCGCGGGCCGCAGGGCGGCCGCCTCATCCTTCAGGGACCTCCGCAGCAGCTTGCCCGTCACGGTGGTCGGCAGCGCGGCGCGGATCTCGATGCGGTCCGGCACCTTGTAGGCAGAGGCGATGGCGCGGCAATGCGCGACCAGCTCCTGCTCGCCGAGCGGCGCATCGGGCTTGGGCACGACGAAGGCGACGATCAGCTCGCCCTTCTCCGCATCCGGCACGCCGACCACGCCGGCCTGCGAGACCGCGGGATGCTGCATCAGCGCATCCTCGACCTCGGCCGGAGAGACGTTGATGCCGGAGCGCTTGATCATCTCGCCGCTGCGGCCGAGGAACTGCACGCGGCCCTCGGCGTCGAGCTGACCGATGTCGCCGCTGCGGAACCAGCCGTCCCCGGTGAAGACGGCAGCGTTGTAGTCGGCGCTCGCGCCGCCATAGCCCCGCATGAGGTAGCCCGACACTTCGATCAGGCCCGGCCGGCCACGGCCGAGCTCCTCGCCGGTCTCGGGGTCCACGATGCGCAGGCGCACGCCGGGCAGCGGCGGCCCCTGGCAGGTGCTGCGCAGCTCCAGCGGCCAGTCATGCGGGGTGACGCAGCAATTCCCGTAGGTCTCGCTCGCGCCATAGATGTTGCTGATCTGCGAGGCGCCGAGATGCTGCGCCGCGGCGACCACGTCCTGCGGCGCGCCGATCGTCAGACCCTTCTGCAGGCTCCGCGTGCGCTCCGGCCGGAAGTCGGGGTGGCGGATCAGTGCCGCCGTCATTGCGGGCAGCGTGTAGATCGAGGTGCAGCGGTGCCGCTCGATCAGGTCAAGCGCCTCGCCAGGCTCGAAGCGGGACTGCAGGACCAGCGTCGCGCCGTGGCCGAAGGTGGCGGGCAGCGCGTTGACCGCGCCATAGGCCCAGAACAGCGGGATCGCGGCGAGGACGCGGTCCTCCGGCAGCAGGCCCTGGCGTTCGCCGATGTTGAAGCCGTTCTCGACGATGCCGTGCTGGATCAGCCGTACCGCCTTCGGCTTGCTGGTCGAGCCCGAGGTGTAGAGCACGATGCCGTCGTCGCCCGCGCCTGCCGCCTCGCCCGGAGGGAGCGGTGCCATCGCGGGCGGCGTGGCCAGCAGCGCCTCGTAGTCCAGCCAGCCGCGCGGCGCGTCGCCGCCGACCATCACGAGCTCGCGCAGGGAGGGGAAGCGTGTGGAGCGCCAGCCCTCGCCCGCCGCTGTTTCAGGGACCAGCGCGCCGAGGGATTCTGAAAAATCCTCCTTGCCGAAGTGCGGCAGCGCGAACAGCGTGCGCACCCCGGAATCGGCCAGCAGGAAGTCGAGCTCCTGCCTGGTTGACCAGGTGCTGAAGGGCACGATCACCGCGCCGGTGGCGGAGGCGCCGAACAGCGCCTCCAGGAACTCCACGCGGTTGTTCATCAGCAGGCCGACGCGCTCGCCATGGGCAAAGCCGCGCGCGCGCAGCGCGGCGGCAACGGCTCGGGCACGCGCGGCAAGGGCGGCGTAGGTCACCGACTGTCCGGCGGCGACCACAGCCGGCGCGTCGGGCCGTGCGGCCGCCTGCTCCTCCAGCAGGTCGTGCAGGGTGCGGGCGAGCGGCGGGCGCATGCGCGATCAGCGGGCCGGACAGGGGGGTGGCGCGTGCCGGGCCCTGCTTCGCATTGCGTCCTCCCTCCGGTCCTGTTCTGGCAGGAGCGCGGTATCTGATGCGTTCCTGAACATACTGAACAGTAGCCTAATGTCCCGAACGAACGCAAGCGGGAAAATCCTCCCGCTCCGCCGCCCGGCCACGGGCCGGCGCCTAGTGCGGCTCCAGCCCGAACTCCCGCAGCACTTCCTCCGTGTGCTCGCCGAGGCGCGGCGGCAGGCGGCGGATGGATGGCGGAGTCGCCACCAGGCCGAGCGGGCTTGCGGGCAGGCGCAGCATTCCCTCGGTGGGGTGGCGGTGCATCTCCCAGAAGCCGGTCGCGACAAGGTGCGGATCATCCAGCAGCTGCTCGAGGTCCTGCACGGCGGCGACCGGAATGTCGGCCGCGAGCAGCGCCTCGAGCCAGGCTGCATTGCCGCGCTCCATCAGCAGCGCGGCGACGGTCGCCCAGACCTCGTCTAGATGCGACTGCCGGCCGGCCAGCGTCGCCCAGGCCGGATCGGCCGCGAGCTCGCTGCGCCCCGCGATCTCCAGGAAGCGCTTCCAATGCGCATCGGTGTAGGGCAGCAGGCAGATCCATCCGTCCGCGGTGCGGAAGGGCCGGCGGAGGGCCTTGCGCACCGGCGTGTAGCCCATCTCGCCGGCCGGCGGCTCGAAGATGCAGCCTCCGAGGTGCTCGGCGGCGTTGAAGGCGACGAGCGTCTCCAGCATCGGCACCTTCACCTGCTGCCCGAGCCCGCTGCGTTCCCGATGGAACAGCGCCACCGCGATGCCGAGCGCGGCATGCACTGCGGCCACCTTGTCGCCGATGATCGAGGGCACGTAGCGCGGCTCCCCGGCCGCGACCTGCTGCAGCATCGCCAGGCCCGACAGGGCCTGCACGATGTCGTCATAGGCGGGGCGGCCGGCATAGGGGCCGCCTTCCGCGAAGCCGGTGGCGTGGCAGAGCACGAGGCGTGGATTGGGCGCCGACAGCGCCGCCCATGACAGGCCGAGCCGCTCGGCCGCGGGCGTACGGATCGAATGCAGCAGCACGTCGCTCCGCGCCGCCAGGGCGCACAGCCGAGCCTGGCCCTCCGGCTGCTTGAGGTCCAGCACGATGCTGCGCTTGTTGCGGTTGTTGGCCATGAACAGCGCGCCCATGCCCTCGTGGCGGCGTGGGCCGATGGAGCGCGTGATGTCGCCTTCCGGCGCCTCCACCTTGATCACATCGGCGCCGAGGTCGCCGAGCATCTGCGCCGTCATCGGGCCTAGGACAACGGAAGAGAGGTCGAGGACGCGGATCCCGTCCAGGGCGCCGGTCATGGCGCCCGTCCGTGACGAGCCGCTAGCCCGCGATCGCCCTGAGTGCGCGCACTGAAAGTAGGCACGCCAGGGCGTGAACCGCGGGAGCAAACAGCAGCCGGGACGCTCTCGCGCTGATCACGGTCAGCGCGATGGCGGGCTAGCGGCGGCGAGTCGGGCGTTTCGCCGCGACGGCACGCGGGCGCGGCTGGGCAGCGCGTGCCGCCCGCGGCGCCGGCGCCTCGGCCTGCGCCATGGCGAGCAGCAGGCGCGACATCTCCTCCGCCAGGTCGGGCAGGGCCAGGCGTCCGTTCGGGCGGTACCAGACATAGGCCCAGCTCACCATGCCGCCGATGGCGAGCGCCGCCAGGCGCGGATCGGCGATCCGGAACTCCCCGGCCGCCACGCCTTCCTCCAGCAGGGCCGAGAGCTTGTGGTCGAAGTCGCGCCGCATCTTGCTGATCCGGGCGAAGTCCGCGGGCAGGAGGTTCTTCTCCTCCCGCGCAAAGATCGCGATGTGCTTCTGGCTGCGGAGCACCGCCGTCACGAAGCGACGCCCGAGCTCCGCCAGCTTGCCAGTCGGCGGCCGGTCGAGCGCGAGCACGCTGTCCATGGCCTCCAGCGCCGAGGCGATGCCGCGCGAGCAGATCTCCGCCAGCAGTTCGGTCTTCGAGCTGAAATGGGCGTAGATGAAGGGTTTGGTGACGCCGAGCCGCTCGGCAACCGCATCGAGCGTCGTGTTCTCGTAGCCGCGGTCGTAGAAGAGCTCGACGGCGGCGGTGATGGTCCGCTCGCGCTTCAGCGCTGCCACCTCGTCCCGGATGCCCAGCGTCGGAGCCGTTGTTGTCGTAGACATCGTGAAACGGGTCTGCCTTGATTCCGGAGGGTACGGAGTCGTACCTCATACCAGAGATTGAGCGTCTGTTCCAGGGGAAGGCGCGGGAAAGCGCGGCGTGCGACGTCATCGCTCGGACCGCCGGTTCGCGGGCAGCATCTCGCGGGCGATGATCTCCTTCATCACCTCCACGGCGCCGCCACCGATCCGCCCGAGCCTGGCGTCCACGAAGGCGCGGGCGATCGGGAACTCCCACATGTAGCCCCAGCCGCCGAAGAGCTGCAGGCATCCATCCATCACGCGCCCCTGCAGCTCCGTCGTGGTGAGCTTGAGCATCGCCGCGTCGGTCGCTGAGAGCTGGCGAGCCAGGTGCAGCTCGATGCAGCGGTCGAGGAAGACGCGCTGCGCCTGGGTCTCGGCCCGCATCTCTGCGAGCCTGAAGCGGGTGTTCTGGAAGTCGGCGAGCGTCTGGCCGAACATGCGGCGCTGCGTCGCATAGTCGAGCGTCCATTCAATCGCGGCTTCCGCCGAGGCGATCGCGCGGATCCCCTGCACGAGCCTTTCCTGCGCGAGCTCTTGCATGAGCTGGTGGAAGCCGCGGCCTTCCTGTCCCAGTAGGTTGGCGGCCGGGACACGCATGTCCTGGAAGAACAGCTCCGAGGTGTCCTGCGCCTTGCAGCCGATCTTCTCGAGTTTGCGGCCGCGGGTGAAGCCGGGCCGGTCGGTCTCGACCAGCAGCAGGCTGATGCCGCGCGCGCCCGCCTTCGGATCGGTCTTGCAGGCCAGCACCAGCAGGTCCGCGTTGTGGCCCGAGGTGATGAACACCTTCTGGCCGTTCACGACGTATTCGTCGCCATCGCGGATCGCGGTAGTCTTGATGGCGGCGAGGTCGCTGCCGCCCGAAGGCTCGCTCATGCCGAGCGCGGTGATCACCTCGCCACGCGCCATGGCGGGAAGCCAGCGCTGCTTCTGCGCCTCGGTGCCGTAGTGCACGAGGTAGGGGGAAATGATCTCGGAATGGAGGTAGAAGGTCGGGCCGGTGGCGCCAGCACGCGCCATCTCCTCCACCATGATCGCGCCGAACAGGAAGTCGCCGCCGGCGCCGCCATACTCCTCCGGCACCTCGGTGCAAAGGAAGCCGGCGGCGCCGGCCTTCCGCCACAGGTCGCGCGGGACGATGCCGGCCTTCTCCCACTCTGCATGCTGCGGCGTGATCTCGTCCGCGATGAAGCGGCGGACCGAATCGCGGAAGATGTCGTGCTCGAGGCTGAAGAGCGTGCGGGGGATCAAGCTGGGTTTCCTCGCGGGATGCCATCTGGCATATTCTTCTACTGGCCAGTAAAGCCGGGATCGCGTACCAATGCAAGGCTTTCCGCCACGCGCGGCGCGCTTGCGCTGTGCAGGGTCCGGAAGGCTGAGCGGGAGCGGCAGTGGCCATGTCGGGGAGCATCAGCGGGAAGGTCGCGATCGTCGGGATCGGGCAGAGCGCCTTCGGTCGGTTCCTGCCCGACAGCCAGCTCGGCCTTGGCGCGCAGGCACTGCGCGCGGCGCTGGACGATGCCGGGCTGCAGCGGTCGGACATCGACGGGCTCTCGCTGCACATGGGCTGGCCGCTCGGCGCCGACTACGACCGCATGGCGGAGGTCTACGGCCTCGAGGTCGACTACGTGAACCAGGCCTGGACGCATGGGCGCTTCGTCACCAGCGCGCTGCAGCACGCCGCGATGGCGATCGCGACGGGCATGGCGTCGGTGGTGGCCTGCATCACCGCGATCTGCTTCACCCGCGAACGCCACATCCTCGGCGGGCCTGGCGACCAGGAAGGCATGCGGGAGCAGGGTGCGACGCATGGGGAGAACCCGGTTTTCGGCCTGACCTCGCCGGCCGCCGGCGCGGCCTTCGCGATGCAGCGCTACATGGCGCTTTACGACGCGACCAGCGCGGAGCTTGCGGCGGTGCCGGTCGCGCTCCGCCGGCACGCGCAGTTGAACCCCCAGGCGCTGATGAAGAAACCCCTCACGACCGAGGACCATCAGGCCGCGCGCATGATCGTGGACCCGCTGCGCCTGTTCGACTGCTCGCTCGTCACCGATGGCGCGGTCGTCGTGCTGCTCGCCGGCGCGGACCGTGCCCGCGACCTGCGGCAGAAGCCCATCCGCATCACCGGGATGCAGGGCATCCGATCCGGCCGGGACGAGTTCATCTTCGCGCCGCCCAACCTCGGCATCAACCAGCAGCCCACGGCCCGCGTCACCCCGCGCGAGCGCGACCTCGCGGCCTACCGCATGGCCGGGCTGGAGCGCGGCGCGATCCAGGGCTTCTACACCTACGACGCCTTCTCGCCCCTCGTGCTCTTCGCGCTGGAACGCTTCGGCTTCTGCGGGCCCGGCGAGGCCGCGGGCTGGGTGCAGGGCGGCCGCATCGGGCCCGGCGGCGAACTGCCGGTGAACACCTCGGGCGGCCTGCTCTCCGAGGCGCATGTCTGCGGCTGGAACTCGATCGCGGAGATGGTCCGCCAGCTCCGCGGCGAGGCCGGGCCGCGCCAGATCCCCGACGCACGCTGCCTGCAATGGGGCACGTGCTGGGGCGATTCCGTCATCCTGCAGCGCTGAGCCGACCGCCATGATGGACCCGAACAGCCTGACCTCGAAGCCGCTGCCGCGGCTCACGCCCGACAACACGCCGTTCTGGGAGGCGTGCCGGCGGCACGAGCTGGTGCTGCCCTGGTGCGCCGCCTGCGACCGCCCGCACTGGCCGCCGGGCCCGGTCTGCCCCTTCTGCTTCGGATCACCGGTCGGCTGGCGCCGGGCCTCGGGGCGGGGCCGGATCTCCTCCTGGGTCGTCGTCCACAAGGAATGGCTGCCGGCCTTCAGGAACGACCTGCCCTACAACGCAGTGCAGGTCGAACTCGACGAGGGCGTGCGGCTGACGGGGAACGTCGTCGGCGTGCCGAACGAGGCGCTGAAGGTCGGGCTGCCGGTCGAGGTTGTGTTCGACGACGTGACGGAGACGGCGACGCTGCCCCGCTTTCGGCCGGTGGGCACGCAGGCGGAGCCGGCCACAAAGGATGCTTGACATGCCAGACGGAAGTTAACGATACTCTTCGGTACGACGCGCTTCCGATTGGATGCCGCGCGCGACGGGGAGGAGGCAGCCGCTTGCCGCAGCACCGCACTGCCGCTCCGCGAGCCGCGGCGCCAGGCCGGCCAGGCGGGGCGTGGCCATGATCGACCTGGTCATCGCGCAGGCGGCCAACGGGCTCGTCCTCGGCTTCATCTTCGTGCTGATCGCCATCGGCCTGTCCGTCATCTTCGGCCTGCTTGGCATCGTGAACTTCGCCCATGGCGCCTTCTTCGCCCTAGGCGCCTATTTCGCCGTCACGCTGCATCAGCAATTCGGCTGGCCTGCCGTGGTGCTGGCGCCGATCGGCGTCGGCCTCGTCGGCGCGCTGGTCGAGGTGACGCTGATCCGCCGGCTCTATGGGAAGGAGCCGCTAACGGTCATCGTGCTGACCTTCGCGCTCGCGCTCTTCATCGAGGCGACGATCCGCCTGGTCTGGGGCAACGGGAGCCACCCCTTCTCGGCGCCGCCCTTCCTGCGCGGCATCCTGGAATTCGGCCCCGTGCTGGTCACGCAGTACCGCGCGGGCGTCGTCGTCGTGACGACGGCGCTGCTGCTGCTGCTCGGCGCCTTCCTGCGCTACACCCCCTATGGCCGCATCCTGCGCGCCGGCAGCCGCGACCCGGAGATGGTCGGCCTGCTCGGCATCAACTTTCCCCGCGTGCTCACCTGGGCCTTCGGGCTGGGCTGCCTGCTGGCCGGCGCCGCGGGCGTGCTGGCCGCGCCGCTCTGGAGCGTGACGCCTTCCATGGCGGCGGGCGCGATCATGCCGGCCTTCGTCATCGTCACCATCGGCGGCCTCGGCTCCTATGCCGGGGCGATCGTCGCGGGGCTGCTGGTCGGCGTGGTGACCGGCCTCTCCGCGCAGTTCTGGCCGGAAGCCTCCTCGGCGGCCATGTACCTGCTCATGGTGCTGGTGCTCCTGCTGCGCCCGCGCGGGCTGCTCGGCGAGCGCTGGGAGCGCTTCGAATGAGCGGGGCGCTGCGCAGCCCCGTCCTCTGGATGGGCATCGCGCTGGCGGCGATCACGGCCGCCATGCTCGCCACCGGCGCGCCGGTCGGCCGCGTGACGCAGATCGCGATCTACGTGCTGTACGGCGCGGGCGTGAATCTGCTGATCGCCTACACCGGGCTGGTGCCGTTCGGCGCCTCGGTCTTCTTCGGCACGGGCACCTATGCCGCGGCGCTTTTCATGCTCCATGTCTCCGGCAACGAACTGGTCGGGCTCGTCTTCACGCTGGTCTGGTCGGCGGCGGCGGGACTCGTGCTCGGCGTCATCGTCCTGCGGCGGCGCGGACTCTACTTCTCGCTCCTGACGCTCGCCGCATCCCAGATCGCCTTCGAGGTGGTTTTCCGCTGGACCTCCTTCACCGGCGGCGAGAACGGCCTGCAGAACGTGCCGCGGCCGCTGTTCCCGGATGCGCTGTCGCTGCATCTCTTCACGCTGGCGGTGCTGCTGGGGTCGGTGTTCGTCATCTGGCGCTTCGTGCATGCGCCGTTCGGCCGCGCGCTGCAGGGCATTCGCGACAACGAGGCGCGGATGGCGAGCCTCGGCTACGACACCTGGCGGCTGAAGCTCGGCGCCTTCGCGCTGTCCGGCACCATCGTGGGCCTCGCCGGCGGGCTGCTGGCGCTGCTGCTGCAGGGCGCCTACGCCAACAACCTGAGCTGGCAGCATGCGGCCGACGCCCTGCTGATGGTGGTGCTGGGCGGCGTGCATCACGTGCTCGGCGTGCTCTGGGGCGCCGTGACGTTCATCCTGCTGGAAGACGTCCTCAGCGCGAAGCTGGAGAACTGGTGGCTGGTCTTCGCGCCGGCGATCATGGTGTTCGCGCTGGCGGCGCCGGAGGGGCTGCACGGGCTGTTTCGCCGCCTGACCGGGCACACGGGCTGGACGCTGGTACGCGCCGGCATCCCGCCCCGCCCGGCGACGATCGCGCCCTTCGCGACGGAGGGCGGCGCGAAGGGCGACGAGGCGCCCGTGCTGACCGTGCGCGGACTGACGAAATCCTTCGGCTCCCTGACCGTCGCACAGGACCTTGCCTTCGAGGTGATGCCGCGGCGCCTGCACAGCATCATCGGACCGAACGGTGCCGGGAAGACCACGCTGTTCAACATGCTCAGTGGCGTGTTGCGGCCCGATTCCGGCGCGATCCTGTTCTGCGGCGGCGACATCACCGACCTGCCGGTGCATCGGCGCGCACGGCTCGGGCTCGGGCGCTCCTTCCAGATCGTCAGCGTGTTCCCCCACCTCTCGGTGTTCGAGAATGTGCGCCTCGGCGTGCAGGCCCGGAGCGAGGCGCGGCATGCGGCCTGGCGGGATGCCTATCGGCTCGAGGCGGTGAATGCGCGGACCTGGTCGCTGCTGGCGGCGGTCGGGCTGCAGGACCGTGCGGAGGCCGGCTGCGCGAGCCTTGCGCATGGCGAGAGGCGCTTGCTCGACATCGCGGTGACGCTCGCGACCGATGCGGAGCTGCTGCTGCTGGACGAGCCGCTGGCCGGCCTGGCGGAGGCGGACCGCGTCATCGTCGCGCGGCTGATCCGGCGTCTGGCCGACAGCCATGCGGTGCTGCTGATCGAGCACGACCTGGACCGCGTGGTGTCCATCTCCGACCGGATCACGGTGCTGCACCAGGGCCGGCTGATTGCCGATGGTGCACCCGCCGAGGTGGTGCGCGACCCCGCGGTGGTCGCGGCTTACCTCGGCGCGCATGGCGCGCCGGCGGTGCAGCTGCTCGCCGCGCCGGCCCTGTCCGCCGGGCCGGTCATCCTGCTCGATGTACGCGGCCTGGTCGCCGGCTATGGCGGCAGCAAGGTGCTGGACGGCATCGACCTTCAGGTCCGCCCCGGCGAGGCCGTCGCGGTGCTCGGCCGCAACGGCGTGGGCAAGACGACGCTGCTCCGCGCATTGACCGGAAGCGTGCCGATCACCGCCGGCGAGGTGACCTTCGAGGGCGCGACTCTCGCGGGACTGCCGCCCTTCGCGATCAACAGGCGCGGCATCTCGCTCGTGCCGGAAGGCCGGCGGCTGTTCCCGAACCTCACGGTATTGGAGAACCTTCGCATCGCGGCGCGTCCGGGCGGCATGTCGATCGAGCAGGCCTGCGAACTGTTCCCGCGTTTGGCGGAGCGCGCGCGGTCGCGGGCCGAGAACCTCTCCGGCGGAGAGCGGCAGATGTGCGCAGCGGCGCGCGCCCTGGTGCAGCCGAGCCGGCTCGTGCTGCTCGACGAGCCCTTCGAGGGCCTGTCCCCGGCCATCGTCGCCGAACTCTCGGCCGCGATCATGCGTCTGCGTGGCGAACGCGCGCTGATCCTGGTCGAGCACCAGGCCGAGAAGCTGCTGCCGCTCGTGGACCGCGCCTACGTGCTGGTCAATGGCCGCGTCGCCTTCGCCGGCAACAGCGCGGCGCTTGCGGCAGACCACGCGCTGCAGGCGCGGCTGCTCGGGATGATGGAAGCGGACGTCGCGTCCGCCTGATGCACCACGCGAAGCGAGGAGGAACCGAGATGACCATCGCGGACGTTACAGGCAGCCGCCCTGCGGGGAGCACGCGACGGGGACTGCTGTTCGCTTCCGCCGCCGCGGCCGGGCTCGCGCGGCCGGTGCTGGCGCAGTCGGGGGACCCGATCAAGGTCGGCATCGTCTTCCCGAAGACGGGCACCTTCGCCCAGCTCGGGGAGGGCGCCGCGAACGCGGCGGTGCTGACGCTGGACATGGCGGGCGGTCGAATCCTCGGGCGGCCGGCGCAGACGATCTGGCTCGACGAACCGAACCCGCAATCCGCACAACAGAACATGCAGAAGCTGATCGACGAGGAGAAGGTCACGGCCGTGCTCGGCGGCGCGAGCGGCGCCACGGCGCTCGCGCTCTCGGCCCTCGCCCGCCGGGCGAAGATGCCGCTGATCACCATCAGCGGGGCCGCGGTGCTGACCGGCAAGGACTGCAACCGCTACACATTCCGCTCCAATGCGCCGGCCCCGGTTGCGGTCAGCGCGATCACGCCGGCGATGCTGGAGCGCGGCAAGCGATGGTACTTCCTCATTACCGACTATGCGTATGGACATGACGTCTACAACGCCTTCAAGGCGGGGCTGGACGCGGCAGGCGGCACGCAGGTGGGCTACGATCGCATGCCGCTGGGCACGACCGACTTCAGCGCATTCATCCTGAAGATCAGGCAGGCGCGTCCGGACGTGGTTGCCACCGCGCTGTCAGGCAACGAACTGCCGACCTTCCTGAAGCAGTATGCCGAGTTCGGTATGCGCAACGGCGCACCGGTCGTCAGCCCGATCATCACCGACACCGACATCGTTGCCGCCGGCCCCCAGGCATCCGGCCTTTACGGCAAGGTCTGGCACCATGCCGACCCCAACAACTCGGCGGAGGACCGTGCCTTCACCGAGGCGTATCGCCGCAAGCACGGCGTGCCGCCCCATTCCAACGCGCTGCTCGCCGCCTTCTCCATGCGGCTGCTGCTAGCGGCGATCCAGCAGGCGGGCGCGACCAGCCCGGAGGCGATCGTGCGCGGGCTGGAGGCCGTGCGCCTGCAGGACGGCGACTTCCCGCTGTACTTCCGCGAGTGGGATCACCAGCTGATGCGCCGTTTCCTCGTCGTGCGCGTCCGCAATCAGGTGACCGACCCCTGGGATGCGCTGGAGATCGTCAAGCAGGCGCCGACCAGCCCAGAGGGGCTGAACGACCTGTACGGCACCCAGGCCAGCAGCGAGTGCCGCATCGGTGACCTCTGAGCGCCGCGGGCGCTGCTTGTCGGCGGCATCAGGAACGCCGACGGGCACGGCGAGGATCCTCATGCCATGACGCTGCACCCCGCCCTGCAGGCCATGGTGGACGCGGCCGCCGCGCTGCCGGCGATGCAGACGCTGCCCGTGGATGCCGTCCGCGCCGGTGCCGCCGCGCGCTACAAGGCGGTGCCGCGACCCGAGGTCGCGCATGTCGAGGATCGTGCGATCCCCGGCCCGCGCGGACCCATTCCCGTCCGCGTCTACCGCCCCGACCTGGAGCCGGGCCGGCCCGTCATCGTGTTCTTCCACGGCAGCGGCTTCGTCATCTGCAGCGTCGAGACGCATGATGGCCTGGTAAGGCAGCTCTGCCGGCGATCCCGGATGATCGTCGTCTCGGTGGACTACGCGCTGGCGCCGGAGAACAAGTTCCCCGCCGCGCCCGAGGATTGCCTGGCCGCAACGCGCTGGGTCTTCGCCCACGCGCGCGACTTCGGCGGCGATCCCGCGCGCATCGTCCTTGCCGGCGACAGCGTCGGCGGCACCATGTCCGCGGTGACGGCGATAAGGCTCCGCGACGCAGGCGAGCCCGCGCCGCGCGCCATGCTGCTGATGTATCCCGTGACGGACCATCCCTCTGCGGGCATGCCCTCCTACACTGAGCGCGGCGCGGGCTGCGGACTGACGCGCGAAGGGATGGAGTGGTTCTGGAATCACTACCTCCAGGACGCGGCCGACGGCGCGCATCCGCATGCCTCGCCGAACCGGGCGGAGGACCTGTCGCGGCTGCCGTCATCCTACGTCATCACCGCCGAATACGACCCGCTGCGCGACGAGGGGAAGGTCTTCGCCGATCGTCTGCAGGCCGCCGGCAACGTCGTGCTGCACCGGCGCTACGCCGACGCGAACCACGGCTTCATGTCCTGGGTCGGTCTGATCGACCGCTCGGACGAGGCGCTGCAGGCCGCCTGCGACTGGCTGAAGGCACATGTCTGACAAAGCGGCGCCGACGCCGCCCGAACCATCGAGGCCGACCATGACGACACGCCATTTCGCAGTCATCGGGGCAGGCGCGGGCGGGCTCTGCGCCGCCAAGAACCTGCTCGCGCGCGGGATCGAGGTCACGATCTTCGAGGTCGGGACCCGGATCGGCGGGCTCTGGGTCTATAACAACGACAGCGGGCTGAGCCCCGCCTACCGCTCGCTGCACATCAACTCGGAAGCCAAGGTCAGCTCCTTCATCGACTTCCCGTTCGAGCCGGGCACGCCGCTCTATCCCAATGCCGCCCGGATGGAACGCTACTTCCGCGACTACGCCGAGCATTTCCGGCTGACCTCCCGCATCCGCTTCAACAGCCGCGTCACGGCCATCGTGCCGGACGGTTCGGGCTACCGCGTCGAGATCGAGGATGGCTCGGCGCATCGCTTCGACGGCGTCGTCGTGGCGTCAGGCCACCAGAGCGTGCCGCGCCACCCGCCCCAGGTGCAGGGCTTCGCCGGCACCTACATGCACGCGCATGCCTATCGCGAGCCGGAGCCCTTCACCGGTCAGCGCGTGCTGGTGATCGGGCCCGGCAACAGCGGCGTGGACATCGCGGCCGATGTCTGTTCGGTCACGGCGCAGACCTACCTCTCCGCGCGATCGCCCGTGCTCATCATGCCGCGGCTGATGTTCGGCGTGCCGCAATCGCGCATCCTGGTGAAGCTGGAACGTCCCTTCCTGCCCTGGAGCGTGCGCGTCTGGATCCGCACGCTACTCACCCGCATCTTCCACGGCCCTATGGAGCAGTGGGGCTTCCGGACGCCGAAGGGCCGCACGCATCCGATCAGCCATCCCACGCTGATCTCGATGCTTGCCTGGGACCGGGTGCGCGCGAAGCCCGGCATCGACCGGGTGGATGGCCGAGTCGTTTACTTCGTCGATGGCAGCTCCGAGGAGATCGACACGATCATCGCCTGCACGGGCTACCTCACCGCCCTGCCGTTCCTGCCCGAGGGCACCTCGCCCGTGCGGGACAGCTACCTGCATCTCTACAACCGCGTGGTCAGTCCGAAGCTGCCCAACGTCTACTTCATCGGCTTCTTCGACGTGACCGGCGGCAGCAACATCCGCATGATGGACGACCAGGCCGAATACATCGCAGCGGTCGTCTCCGGCGCCATCAAGGTGCCCGGGCCAGCCGAAATGGAGCAGGCGATCATGGCCGACAAGGCTTTCCAGGAGAGCATGTTCCCCGGCACACCGCGCTACGCGCTGGAACTCGATCCCGTGCGCTACCGCAAGCTGCTCGCCAAGGACTACGACCGCAACGGCGTGCAGCACACACGCCCCGCACCAGTCGAGCGTGCCCTTCTGCGCGAGTCCGCGGCATGACGGTGGCCCCGCGGACGGCGCTCGTCACCGGGGCGGGCGCCGGGATCGGCCGTGCGATCGCGCTTGCCCTGGCCCGCGCCGGCTACGATGTCGGCGTGCTCGACATCGACGCCGCGGCGGCCGAGGGCACGGCCGCGGCAGTGCGCGCCGAGGGTCGCGGCGCGGTGGCGGCGCGCTGCGACGTGAGCGACGCGGACAGCGTCAAGGCCGTCGTGCCCACGGCGCTGGATCGGCTCGGTCCGGTTGGCCTTCTCGTCAACAATGCGGGCATCCTCCGGACCGCGCCGTTCCTGGAAACGAGCCCGCAGGTCTGGCGCCAGGTTCTCTCGGTCAACCTGGATGGCGCCTTCCATGTCTCGCAGGCGGTGCTGCCGCAGATGGTGGCAGGCGGCGCAGGCTGCGTCGTGAACATCGCCTCCTGGACCGGCAAGAAGGGCGTGCCCAACCACGCCGCCTACAGCGCCAGCAAATTCGCCCTGATCGGGCTGACCCAGGCCCTGGCCGGCGAGATGGCGGCCCACGGCATCCGCGTGAACGCGGTCTGCCCCGGCATCATCGTGGACACGCGCATGCGGGAGGAGGCGGAGCAGCTGAACGAGGCGCAGGGCCTTCCCGACGTGGCCACGCGGGTCCGCGGCATTCCGCTGCAGCGTCCGGGCTATCCCGACGACATCGCCGGCGTCGTGCTGTTCCTCGCCTCGGATGCGGCCGCCTACATGACGGGCCAGGCGATCAACGTCACCGGCGGCCTCTGGATGAGCTGATCCGGCCGGGCGCGGACGCCGTCAGGCAATCGCGAAGCCTTCGTAGCCCCGCTCGACCACCTCCTCGCAGATGCGGGTGTAGTTCTGGAAGCCGCCGACATAGGGCAGGAACACGCGCGGCTTGCCCGGGATGTTCGCGCCCATGTACCAGGAATTGGTCTGCACGAAGAGCGTGCGGCCGGCGACCTCCGCCACATGGGCGACCCAGCCTTCCTCGGCGTCGGGCAGCGGCTCGATTTCGGTCGCGCCGCGCCGGCCAAGTTCCTCGACGCAGCGGCCGATCCACTCCACATGCTGCTCGATCGAGACCACGACGTTCGTCAGGATCGACGGGCTGCCCGGTCCGGTGATGACGAAGAGGTTCGGGAAGCCCGCCATCATCAGCCCGAGATAGGCGCGCGGGCCGCCATGCCACTTCTCGGTCAGGCGCTCGCCGCCGCGCCCGCGGATGTCGATGCGGGCAAGCGCCCCGGTCACGGCGTCGTAGCCCGTGGCGAAGACGATGTCGTCAAGGTCGTGATGCGCGGCGGACGTCCGGATGCCCGTCGCGTCGACCCGCTTGATCGGCGACGTCCGCAGGTCCACCAACCGCACATTCGGGCGGTTGAAGGTGGCGTAGTAGTCGGTGTCCACGCAGATGCGCTTGGTGCCGATCGCGTGGTCCGTGGGCATCAGCGTGCGCGCGATCTCGGGATCGCGTACGATCGCGGCGATCTTGGCGCGCACGAAGTCGGCAGCGAGGTCATTGGCGGCCTGGTCGAAGAAGACGTCATTGAAGCAATGCGTGAAGTTGGCGCCGCCCTTCGCCCAGCGTGCCTCGTATTCCTTTTGGCGCTCCTCCTCCGACACCTCGAAGGTGCCGCGCTGGGCATAGTCGTAGAGGATGCCCGAGCGCGTGTTGCGTGCCGTCTCGCGGTTGGAGCCGTAGGCGGCCTTGAACGCCGCCTGCCTGTCGGGTGGAAGCCGTGCGTTCCAGGCCGGGATGCTGAAGTTCGGCGTGCGCTGGAACACCGTCAGCGCCGCCGCCTCCGGCGCGATCGCCGCGATCGCCTGGATGCCTGAGGATCCCGTGCCGATCACGCCGACCCTTCTGCCGCTGAAGGACACCTTCCCGCGTGGCCAGCGCCCCGTGTGGAACACGCGCCCGGCGAAGGACTCCAGCCCTTCCAGGTCAGGGATGCGTGCCGCCGAAAGGCACCCCGTCGCCATGATGCAGAAGCGGCTGCGCACGCGGTCGCCGCGATCCGTCTCGACGATCCAGCGCTTCTCTTTCTCGTCGTAACGGGCAGCCGTCACCGTCGTGGAGAGCCGTATGTCCTTCCTCAGATCGAAGCGGTCAGCGACATGATCGAGGTAGCGCTGGATCTCGGGTTGGCTGGCGTAACGCTCCGTCCACTCCCATTCCTGCTGCAGATCCTCCGAGAAGCTGAAGGAGTACTGCAGGCTTTCCACATCGCAGCGCGCGCCCGGGTAGGCATTCCAGTACCAGGTTCCCCCGACGCCATCGCCAGTTTCGAAGACGACGGCGGACAGTCCGAGCTGCCGGAGCCGGTAGAGCATATACAGGCCCGCAAATCCCGCGCCGACCACGACTGCGTCCAGGTCGACCGCTGCTTTCTGCATCTTCTGCGTGCCGCTGGGCATTCTGAGGCCTTCCAGCAAGTGTCACTCCGATGATTGCGGCCGAGCACCACCTTGCAAAGCCAGCGTCGATGACGAGCAGACGCGAGGCCCTGGCCGCTGGCCAACGGAGATTCCCGTCAGTATCTTTGTATTCTGGTGAGAAGGCAAGCTAATTCTGGATCCCGCTTCGGATGCCTTTCTGATCCGGCATAGAGCTCAAGCGCCGTGTTCGCATCATCGGCTTAAGCCGGGCGGGCAGTCCGATACCAAGGTCCTTCAGTAGTCCACGTATCCAAATCGATGTCGTGCTGCACGCTGCTCTGCCGCAGCGAGTTCGCCGTGAGCGTCGCGTGGTGGTGGCAGAACGCGATAAGCGGAGGCAGCATGCCCTAGGACGTCACGAGGACCTCGAAATGGACGGTGTCGCACGGCGAGATCTCATGATCGCATCGGCGACGGCGGTCGGCACTTCCGCAGACCTGGCCCTCGGCGCCAGCCCTGCCAGCGCGCAAGGCGGCGCAACGCCATTGCCGGCCTCCTCCGCAGGAACCGCCTACACCGGCGATGTGATCGACGGGAAGCGGGTCGTCACTGCGCTCGACGTGAACGACCTCGAGCCTGGTCGGAAGCACCTCCTGTATTTCCGCGGCGTGGCAACGCCCGCCGGGCAGCACTGGCATGTGTCCGTGACGGTCGCTCGCGGTGCCAGGCCAGGCAAGCGCGTCATTCTGGTCAGCGGCGTGCATGGCGACGAGATGAGTTCGGTCCATGCCGTCCAGACCGTGATGAACCAGCTCGACCCGGCCGCGATGTCCGGCACGGTGATGGCGGTCACGGATGTATCCCGGCCGGCGCTGGAGAGCATGCAGCGCCGCTGGCCCAGCTCAGGCCGCGGCATCGATCTGATCGACATGAACCGCGAATGGCCCGGCAACGAGAACGGCCTCACGGCGGCCAGCCGGCACGCAGGGCTGTTGTTCAACCGCCTGCTACGACCCAACGCCGACTACGCGATCGACTTTCATACGGGGACGACCGGCTTCCAGGTCACGGCGTTCAACATCGGGGAGATGGGCGTGCCGGCAGTCCGGGAAATGCTGGAGCTGTATCCCGTCGGCCAAGTCTACGATAATCCGGTCTACACGGGTGTGCTGCACAACGCGCTCATGGAGGCGGGCATCCCGTCCTTCACGCCGGAGATCGGCGCTGCGCGCGTCCTCGATCCGGAGATGATCGCGCTGTTCGTGGAAGGCACCATGAACGTCCTCAAGCACCATGGCATCCTGGCCGGACCGATGGGACGCACGGCCAAGGACGTGCGCGTCTATATCGGCAATTCCGCCTTCCCGATCCTGGCGACCGCCGGCGGGCTCGTGGAGTTCCTCGTCAAGCTCAACGAGCGGGTCGAGGTCGGGCAGAAGGTCGCGATCCAGCGGAACAGCTTTGGCGAGGTGGTCGCGGAATATGCGAGCGGCGTGGCCGGGGAGATAACGGGGCTTCGCAGCGACGCCATGTCCGAGCCCGGCAACCCCCTGGCCTTCATCCTATTCAACCGGCCGGAACCGAAGGAGCCTGCGGTCTACCCCGAGTGATCGTGGCGCTCCCCTGTGTGGCCGCCGTGTAGTGGAGCGCGAAGGGCACGGAGGCGAGGATCACGATCGGCAGGATCACCGCCGGCGTGCAGGAAGCCGGGGCGAAGCCAGGCCTGACAGCGATGGCGGCGAAGGACGGCCCGCTGGTGCTGAGCTGGAGCCGTGAGGGCAGCGCAACATCGCTCCGCGGAGGGCTCATCCCCTTGCGCTGGATCAACCTGCGTCGACATAGGGCGTTGAAGCGCGCGACTGTGAGCGGCTTGCCGCTACTCCATCCCCGGGCGGTCATCGCGAACGCTCGTCAAGGCGACCTTCGTGCCGCCTCGGTCAGGGAAAGCCAACGGGACCGCTATCAAGGCTTCCGAGCGCGTCCGCGGGGCTCAGGCTGCGGAGTCCATCGTTACTTCGCGGCGCAGATGCGCGCGGCCTTTCCGCGGCGAGACGCTGGCGTCGCCGCGCTGGCAGCCACGCCGTCGCCGAACATCACCACACCGACTTCGTGCGTAACAGATGAGCCATTCGCCGACAGCGGCAGCAGCAGCCGCTCGCAGGTCTGTGGGTGTCCGTCGCCAAAATCGAAACGCGCCGCGTCGTAGACCGGCGCGGCGGTTCGCGCGCACCGGCGGTAGGCGCCGGCCATCGTGCCCACGGCCTCCTCGTCTGCCGCGACCGATAAGGTCCGCTCCGCTTCCAGCGCGCGGCCAAGCCGCCCCTGGAGGGCGGCCCCGAGCCTCAGGAAGCGAAAGCTCGGCTCGTTGTCCTCGCCTCTCTCGACCGACACGAGAACCCCCTGATCCTCGAAGCCAAGTGCATCCAGCCCGAAGGCCTCGATGCGCGGCAGGTTTTCGCCCGACAGCCGCGCCGCGTGCCAGGCGAGGTAGGCCGCTCGCAGGGCCGGCGTGCGAAGCTGGTTCATCAGCCGGGCGGCGGGCGTGAGATGGAGTGGGCGACGCCGGTCCAGCGCGGCCAGAACCGCCGCCGCGAGGTCCGCGCCGGCGACGGGCTTGCGGAGCACGATCTCCCCGGTCAGGGCCGGGCCGACGGGGGCGCCGGCGACGAAGACAACCCGAAGGTCGGGGCGCTCCGCGCGGAGGCGCGCGGCGAGCGTCGCGCCATCGGCGCCTGGCAGTTCGACGCCGCAGAGCAGGAGATCCAGGCGCTCGCCCAAGCCGGCCACGAGAGCTTCCGCGGTCTCGGCGCTCGCGGCCTCCACGACCGTGTAGCCCAGGTCGCGCAGGAAGGCCGCCGTGAGCAGGCGCACCTGCTCGTCCTCCTCCACTAGCAGGATGGCCCGTCGCCATGCGCGAGCGGGTCCACCTCGCCGTGGCCGGCGGTAGCCTCGACGCGCAGGTCCGTCACGGCGGCCCGTGGCAGGAAGATCTCGACCGTCGTTCCCTGGCCGGGGATGCTCTGGATCAGCAGGGCGCCATTCGATTGCGCCGCGAAGCGCTGCACCATGGGCAGCCCCAGGCCGGTGCCCTGGCCGCGCGGCTTGGTGGTGAAGAAGGGCTCCGGAGCGCGCGCGAGGACCTCCGGCGGCATGCCGGTGCCCTGGTCCCGGACCGCAACGGCCACATAATCGCCCGGGCGCAGCTCCGCCCGGCGCCGGGCCGGGTCGAGGTTGTGCGCGGAGACATGCAGCTCCCCGCCCTGCGGCATCGCATCGCGCGCGTTCACCGCGAGGTTCAGCAGGGCGACCTCGAGCTGGTGCGGGTCCGTCAGCACGGGCCAGAGGCCGGCCGGGACCTCCACCGAGACGGTCAGCCGCCGCCCTGCCGTGTGGCGGATCATCTCGCCGGCCTCCGGCAGCAGCGCCCCGAGGTCCACCACCTCGGGGCGAAGCCCCTCCTGGCGGGCAAAGGCCAGCAGCTGCCGCACCAGCGCGGCGGCACGCCCTGCCGCCCGGTCGCCTTGCCGCACCACATCCCGCACGGCCTCGTTAGGGCCGGCACGACGTTCGATCAGCCGGAAGCAGGCGGTGATCGCGGCGAGGACGTTGTTGAAGTCGTGTGCCACGCTGCTGGTCATCTGGCCGAGCGCTTCCAGCTTCTGCAGCTGGGTGAGGTGGCCCTGCGCCTCCCGGCGCTGCTCGGTCTCGCTCTGCAATGCGGCGCCTGCATCGGCGAGAGCGCGCGTGCGCTCGCCGAGGCTGAGGGCCAAGTCCGCCGTCTTGGCCTCGGCGCGCCGCTGGGCAGCCGCCGCCGCGACCGCCTCGGCCAGCCCGCGTTCGAGTTCCGCGAACTCGGCGATACGCGATGGTGGCAGCGCGGGGAAAGGCGGCATAGCCGCCCCTTCGGCCAGACGATGCGCCTGCTCGGCTAGGGCACGAGCCGGGCGGAGGACGGCCCCTGCCGCGGCGGCCGCGAGGGACGCACCGATCAGGAGGGCGAGGACGCCGCCGAGGAGCAGCGTCAGGAGCGGTCCGTGCCAGACGGCGTCGAGCGCGGCCGCGTCCTGCGCGACGATCACGGTCCAGCCCGACAGCGAGGGCACGGCGTGGAAGCCGATCACGCGCGGGACCCCATCGAGTGTCGTCGCCCTGTAGAGACCCTCAACCTGGCCGACGAAGTAGCGCGCGTTCTCGGGGGCAACGGACCGTCAGACAACTTGGCCGTGGGCTGCGTCCGAACGCGCGACGACGACGTTCCGCGCGTCGGTCAGGGCGGCGAAATTGGCGACGTCCAGATCCCAGGCCGCGAGCAGTTGCCGGACATGCTCCGTATTGAGCGCCCCGGCGATAACAAGGCCGGCCGAGCCGCCTTCGGCCCGGACCGGAACGATGATCGGGATGATCCAGCGGGCGGTCACGGCACCCCGCACGACGTTCCCCACGCCGGGTTCGCCGGTTGCGACGACGTGCGCGACGAGGTCCAGGGATCGCAGGCGGAGGGTCTGCGGCGTCGTCAGGGGCTCGATCGTCGTGACCTCGACCGTGCCGTCCGGGGCGGCGATACTGACGTTGCCGACCAGTCCCACGAGCGCCTGCGCCTGTGCGAGCGCCGCTTCGCGGTCGGCGAGGGCCGGCGCCGCCTTGAACACCGGCGAGGTGGCGAAGGCCTGCAGAGCACTCGTCGTCCGACCGATCTCGCGCTCCACGGCGAGGGCCAGGGCGCGCGCGGTGTCGCGCAGCCGTTCCTCGGCAGCCGCGCGCTGCCCGTCCGCCGCGCGGAGGGTGGCCAGGACGCCGAAGCCGAGAGCGGGCAGCAGCACCGCCAGGGCCACCGCCGCCAACAGCCAACTCAGGCGCGGCGTGAACCGCGCCGCACCCGAGAGGGATTGCCGTCCAGCTGGATCGGGGCGAGGCGGCGGGTGTGAGGGAGCGGGCGGCCCGCGCGAGGGAGGGTTGTGTGGCAACGATGCGGTCATGCGCCGATGCCCGATCCCGTTTTGGCCGCGTCGAGGTGCATGGCCAGTTCCGCTAGCGGCACGTGGGTCAGGTCCTTTGCGAGCGTTCCGTGCAGCTTCCTGCGCGCAGCCTCTCCGAGGGCCTCGCGCAGGTCGCCGAGAAAAGCTGGGGGCGCTGCCAGGAGCAGCCGTTCGTACGACACCGACGCATCCTCGAGCCTCCCTGCGAGGCGCGCGGCGAACGCCGCCTTCGCGGCCCGGTGCGGGTCGGTGCGCGGCTCCACGGCATGGCGCGCCGTGGTGGCGCTCTCCCGCACGCGCCCAGGCCGGTCGGTGCCGAGGTCCCGCGACGGTGGGTGGGCAGCCTCCAGCGCGTCCTCCGTGCGCTCCCGCCACGGGCCTGCGGGAAGGCGGCGTTCGAAGACCCGGGCGCGTCCCGCATCGGCGACCAGCGCCCACTCCATACCGGTCGGCATGATCCTGCCCTCCCTCGCCGCGGCGTCAGTGTCCGCGCGGCCGGGCGCCGCGGTGCGTCCGGCCGCCGGTCATGGCACGAGCACGACAGCGCCGGTCACCTCGCCGGCCCGCAAGCGGTCGAGCGCCTCGTTCGCCCGGTCGAGCGGCATCGGATGCACCTCCGTCCGCACAGGGATGCGCGGGGCCAGCGACAGGAAGGCGTCGCCATCGGCGCGCGTGAGGTTGGCGACGGAGCGGACTACCCGCTCGCTCCAGAGGAGCGCGTACGGAAACGCCGGAATGTCGCTCATGTGGATGCCGGCGCAGACCACCGTGCCGCCGGGCTCCACCGCGCGAAGCGCGGCGGGCACCAGGGCGCCGATGGGGGCAAAGAGGATGGCGGCGTCAAGCGGCTCGGGCGGGGCTTCGTCCGATCCTCCGGACCAGGCGGCACCGAGCGCCCGCGCGAAGTCCTGCGCGGTCTTGTCGCCCGGCCGCGTGAAGGCGAAGACCGTCCGCCCCTCGTACCGGGCGACCTGCGCGACGATGTGCGCCGCCGCGCCGAAGCCGTAGAGGCCGATGCGGCGCGCATCGCCCGCCATGCGCAAGGCGCGGTGCCCGATCAGCCCGGCGCAAAGCAGCGGAGCGGCTTCCACGTCGGAAAACGCCGCAGGGATGGGAAAGCAGAAGCGCGCATCCGCCACGGCGAGCTCGGCATAGCCACCGTCGCGCCCGTAGCCGGTAAAGCGCGCCGCGGGGCACAGGTTCTCGCGCCCTGCCAGGCAGAAGCGGCAGGCGCCGCAGGTCGAGCCGAGCCAGGGGACGCCGACCCGCTCGCCGGGCCGGAAGCGCTCCACCCCGACGCCGACCTGCACCACGTGCCCGACAATCTCGTGCCCAGGGACTAGGTCCGGCTTGGCGTCCGGCAACTCGCCATCCACGACATGGAGGTCGGTACGGCATACCGCGCAGGCCGCGACGCGAAGCAGCACCTCGCCGGGGCCGGGCCGGGGGTCTGGCACGACCATGCAAGCGAGACGCCCAGGCGCCTGACACAGGACCATCGCGCGCATGTCACCAGGATCCAACGGGCCGATGATCCCCGCCTTGATCTGCGGCAAGGCCGGGCCTGCTGACAGCATTAATAAACGATCTTGGTTACAGACCACAACGCTGAGGTGGAGGCGGCAATGATGCGTTGGCGCAAGCCCCTGGCCCTGCCCTGCATGCTCCTTCCGAATGTCGAGGAGCCTGAGGCAACGCAGACGCGACTATGCATGGCGCCACGCAGCGTCGCTGAGCGTGGCGCCGACGCCGTGCGATGCCAACCCCGCGAACTCGGCTGTCGCGTGCCATGAGCGAGAACCGGCAGGTAGCGCTGATGGGCGTCGGCACGGCCTGTGCTGGAACGGACGACCGCCAAGGTGATCAGCAAGGTCTGCGGACGGTGGCATTCCGATT